>JBEBJC010001484.1:0-1620 GCA_040080105.1 Myxococcota bacterium | reverse complement strand
GTCATGGCGGGGTGGTGGTGGGTGGGGTTGGGCTGCGCCGACCCGGCGCCCGGAGAGAGTGGGCAACCCCGCTGTGATGGGTTGCTCCAGGCCTCCGAAGGCACGGTAGACGCCCCGTTCGATCGCGACGGAGACGGATTCGTCGACGGCTCGCACCCGGAGTGTGTGGCCACGTTCGCCGAGTGGGTCCTCGACTGCGACGACCTCGATCCCGACCGCGCTCCAGGCAGGTCCGAGATCGGGTGCAACGCCACGGACGACGACTGCAACCCCGACACGCCGGACTCGCTCGACCGCGACCAGGACGGCGCGCTCGGCTGCTCGGACTGCGACGACCACGACGCGGGCCGGAGCCCCGAGCTCGCGGACCGGTGTTGGGACGACATCGACAACGACTGCGACGGCGTGGTCGACCAAGGCTGTGGCCCCGACTACAACGGCTCGTTCACCCTGGACCGAGCGGTCCAGTACCAGTGCCTCGACGGGGTGGTCCAGGTGAACTTCGACGCGCTGACGGTGTTCTGGATCCCGCCGTACGCGTCCCTCCTGTCCGAAGGCAGCCCGATGCCCGGCACGGTCTCGGGCTTGATCCAGGAGGACGGCACGTTTCAGATGAGCGGCTCGACCTCGATCGGCACCGGTGTGTGCGACGCCACCTGGACGTTCGTGGGCGCGTTCGACGACGTGGACCACTTCACCACCGACTTCCAGCTCCGGATCGAGGGGTTCCTGTGCAACTCGTGCCCGTCCGAGTCGTGGCCGAACCTGGCGGCGGCGCGAACCACGGACTGAGCCTGCCGTTCACGGGTTTCGAACGTCCAGGATCAACCCCTCGAGCGCAGAGAACTCCATCAGCGGAGCCCCTTCGAGCACCTGGTAGTCCAGGATCACGCACAGGCGATCCCCGTCGGCGAACGCGACGGTCTGCAGGTCGTGCACCGGGACCCACCCTGGACCGTTGATCTGGCGCGGCAGGTCGATCGATCCGCCGGCCCGCGGCGGGGCTCCTTCCACCCTCCCCGCGATCACCACCAGATCGCGGTGCGGCAGGTAGTAGACCTTGTCCACCTGAAACCCCACCGGCCCCTCCCCGGCCCGTTGTACCAAAGTCCGGGGGGCGGGGGACCGAGTTAGTCCGACCCCTCATGGAGCGGAGCTTCAAAGATCGGATCCAGGAGGTCCTGCTGCAGGACTTCGACGGCGTGTGGGAGGGCTTCGTGCTCGAACACGGCGGCGCCGATCGGGCAGCGTTCGTCCGCCACCTGGTGCAGTGGTCACTGGTCCCACCCGGGCTCGGCGCGGAGCTGCTCGCCGACGTGGCGCCGCAGGAGCCCGAAGACCTGCTCGATCGCGCGCCCCTCCCCGACGCGCTCGACGTGACCACGATCATGCAGGCGGGGGAGCGGCTCGAGGTCGACCCGGAGGGCGCCACCCAGACGTGGGACCGAGGGAGCCTCGTGGAGGTCGGGCTGATCGAGGAGACCGAGATCGCGGCGCCTGCCGCCCGCACGCCGACCGCGCGGGCGCCGGTCCGCGACACGTCGATCGAGATCGACCCGGAGGCGGAGACGCTCCACATCGATCGGCGGGCGCTGACCCCGGCCCCGACACCTACGGCGG
>JBEBJC010001483.1:0-1624 GCA_040080105.1 Myxococcota bacterium | reverse complement strand
TTCGAGCACCCCGTCGCCGCCGTGTTCCCCGCGGCGCGCGACGCCGCCGACACCGTGCTCGGTCAGGCCACCGCGCGCTCCGAGGGCGCCACCACCGCCGCGGTGGACCAGGTCGAGCAGGCCGCCGCCGTGGCCGCCCCGGCGATCGACGCCGAGGCCGCCCGAGCGGAGGCGCAGGCCGAGCAGCTCGCGCAGGAGCGGGCTGCAGCGATCGCCGCCCGCCGCGAGGCCGAGAGCGCCGGGGTGATCGCCGGCGCCGACCACGCCCTCGCCGACCTCTCCACCTCGGACGCCGCGTGGCGCGAGCAGCTCGCGGCCCACACGGCCGCGGCCCACGCCCGGGTCGACGCCGAGGCGCAGGCCGAGCGCAGCCAGCTGTCTTCGGTGCGGGTCGCACACGCCGACCGCCTCGAGGCCACCGCCGAGACCCACCGCGCCCGCGCACAGGCCGACGGCGTCGGGTCGACCGCCGCGGTCACCGCGCGCGGGGCCCGGCAGCGGGCCGAGGTCGCCACCAGCCGCGAGGCGCTGACCGCCGAGCTCGAGGCGTCGGTCGCCGAGCAGACCGCCGCGCTCGACACGTCCCTGACCACGTCCCTCGAAGGTGTGCGCGCCGACTTCGAGCAGCGGCGGCTCACGCTCCGGACGGACGCGTCGATCCACCACCTCGACGTCGACGCCGGGTTGACCGAGGTGCTCACGCGGATCGACGCCACGGTCGACGCCCGGGTCGAGGCGGTGCACACCTCGGCCGACACCGAGCGGACGCTGCTCGCCGAGACCCGCCGCGACGAGCAGGACGCGCTGGACCACTCGTACGACCTGCAGATCGAGGCGGTGCGCGCCGAGGCCGACACCCGCGCCGACGAGGTGCTCGACCTCGGGGTGGCCAGCTCGACCCGGATCGTCGAGCAGGGCAACGAGGACGCGGCCGCAGCGATCGCGGCCGCCAACGCCCGCGCCGACCAGTACCCGGTCCGGCCGGGACCCGCGGGCGCCGAGCAGAACGCGCGCAACCGCGAGCTCGCGCGCGCCGCCCGGGCCGCGGGCCAGCGCCAGGCGTCGATGATCCGGGGCACCGCTCGGTCGCGCGGGGCGGCGGTGTCCCGCCAGGCCCTCACCGACGCCGCCGATCTCCGGGCTCAGGGAGAGGCCGAGGCCGACGGGCTGACCGCGCGGCTGCACGACCTGACCGCCGGCCTCACCGCCCGGCACGACCAGGCCCTTGCGGCGCTCGACGCGCGCGCCGACGCCGGGGTGACCGCGCTCGAGCAGGAGCGGCTCACCACGTCCGACGCCGCCCGCGCCGAGGCCGAGCTCGGGGCCGACGCGATCGACGCCGCGCTGGACACCGCCCTGGCCGAACTCGACCTCGCCGAACAGGCCGCGGTCACCGCGATTCAGGACGCCACCGACGCGGCCCGGGAAGAGCTCGAGCGGAGGGCCGACGAGGGCCGGGCGCTGCTCGAGGCGTCCGAGTCCACCTCACTCGCCGAGCTGGATGCGCAGATCGACGCCGTGTGCGCCGATATCGCCGACCAGGTGGACACCGCGCGCACGGCGATCGACATCGCCAGCGCCGAGGCTCGAGCGGACGCGGACGCGGCGGTCGCGAAGGCCGAGG
>JBEBJC010000347.1:0-7938 GCA_040080105.1 Myxococcota bacterium | reverse complement strand
GTCCCACACGTCCCCCGCCACGGTCACGCTCGCCCCCTCCGCCTCGATCAGCGCCCGCATCCGGGCCGACGTGCGCGACGGGACCACGACCTCGACCGGCATCCCGAGGGCCCGGCCGGCCCACGCCACCGCGTAGCCCGCGTTGCCCCCGGACGAGGTCACGAGCCGGGCGGCGCCGCGCTCGCGGGCCCGGGCGCACGCGAGGCCCATCCCGCGCAGCTTGAACGAGCCCGAGGGCTGCGACGACTCCATCTTCAGCCACACCGGACGGCCGGCGCGGGTGGACAGGGGCGTCGACTCGATCAGGGGGGTGACGTGGTGCAGCACGGCTCGCTCCCGGCGGGGGTGGTGACGACGAGGAACCCGGCGTACGGGAACCGGCGAGGGCCCTTCGGCAACGACGGGCCCCACATCCCGGAGATGTGGCCGTCGAGGTACAGCGCGTCGGCGCAGCCGAGCTGGTCGCGCACCAGCAGGGCCAGATCCATGAACCGCACCGGCTCGACCGACAGGACCAGCCGCACGGTGCTCGGCGACGAGGCGCACACCGCGTTCCGGACCGTCTTCGACGTGCTCTGGGGGTCGAACGCCGGGTGGATCGCGCCGCCGAGCACCAGCGCAGGCCCCGACTGGGTCGCGAGGCGCACCGGCCCGGCCGGGGCGTACGCGGTGGACGCGACCACGTGCGCGCCAGCCGCGTCGACGTAGAACACCGCGTTGGGCGCGAGGTAGAAGTTGCCGGGCTGGCCGGTCTGAAGGTCGATCGGAGAGCGCTCCACCCCGTCCTGCACGAACAGCCCGACCGGGTCGTCCGGGCGGTGGTACATGCCCGCGTTGGTCGCGGCGACGAACCCGGCCGGCGGGGCCGCCAACAGCGCGTCCACCTCGCGGGGATCCCCGTCGGCCTGGCCGATCAGGTCGAGCCGCGCGCGGGTCAGGTCGACGGTCACCACCCGGAACGAAGCTCCGCCCTGCGCGAACTCCGCAACCTCCACCCCCGGCGCGAGGTCCATCACTCCTCCTCCGGCAACGTAGCCCGCCCCGTGCGGCTGCCGGCCCGTCGCCGGGATAACCGACCGCAGCTGGAGAACCCCATGGCGATCGATCTCCGTCCGTACCTCCCCGCCGCGTCCGCCCCCACCGAGCTGTCCACGATGGTGATGGGCCTCGTCGGATCCGAGATCCTGAAGATCGCGGCGGAGATCCGGGGGATGGTCGCCGACGGTCGGAAGGTGTTGAACCTCACGGTGGGCGACTTCTCGCCCGCGGAGTTCCGCATCCCGACGGCTCTCGAGCAAGGCATCCGCGACGCGCTCGCCGAGGGCCACACGAACTATCCGCCGTCGGACGGGATCCCCGAGCTGCGCAAGGCGGTGGCGGCGTTCGTGGAGCGCCAGCAAGGGTTGGTGTACCCGGTCGAGTCGGTGCTGATCTCGGGTGGGGCGCGCCCGCTGTTGTACGGGGCGTACCGAGCGGTGCTGAACCCCGGCGACACGGTGCTGTACCCGGTGCCGTCGTGGAACAACAACCACTACACCCACCTGTCGGGCGCTCGAGCGATCGTGGTGAAGAGCGGCCCGGAGACCTCGTTCCAGCCCGACCCGGCGGCGCTGGTCCCGCACCTGCCGAACGTGCAGCTCGTGGTGTTGAACAGCCCGCTCAACCCTACGGGCACCGCGTTCTCGGTCGACGGGCTCGGGGCGATCGCCACCGCCCTGGTCGAGGAGAACCGCCGCCGGGCCGCGCGCGGAGAGCGGCCGGTGATGATGGTGTACGACCAGATCTACTCGTGCCTCACGCCTCGCCCCGGCGATCACGTCGACCCGGTGTCTCTGGTTCCCGAGTGCGCCCCGTACGTGATCCTGATCGACGGGATCTCGAAGGCGTTCGCCGCCACCGGCCTGCGGGTCGGCTGGTCGCTGGCTGCGCCGTCGGTCACCGCGCGGATGCGCGACCTGCTCGGGCACGTGGGGGCGTGGGCGCCTCGGCCGGAGCAGCGCGCCACCACGGCGTTGCTCGACGACCACGCCGCGGTCGACACCTACCTGGCCGGGATGCGGGCCGGGGTGATGGCGCGGCTCGACGCGCTGTACCAGGGCCTGGCGAAGCTGAAGGCCGAAGGCCTGCCGGTCGACGTGTTGCCGCCTGCGGGCACGATCTACCTGTCGGCGCAGATCGCGCTGCACGGCAAGATCCCCGGCGTGCACACCAACGAAGACGTGCGCCGGTGGGTGCTGCGCGAGGCCGGGATCGGGATCGTCCCGTTCCAGGCGTTCGCCTACCCCACCGACGATGGGTGGTTCCGCCTGTCGGTCGGGGCGGTCGGGGTGGCGGCGTGCGAGGAGGGCATGGTGCGCCTCGGAGCCGCGCTGCGGGCAGCACTGCCGGGCTGACCCCGGCTCACCACGGCAGGGGGATCGGCTCGAGCGACAGCTCCGCGAGCGGCGCGCTGGCGTCACCGAGCACGAATCGGGCGAACAGCGACCGCAGATCGGCGTACGCCTGGTCCACCTTCGCTACGTCGGCGGCGGTGCGCGCCTGGGCGAGCTCGACCACCAGCCCCTCCAGGACCACCCGGACCAGCACCGCCATCCGCTCGGGGGGCACCGCGAGCTGGCCCATGTCGGTCGCGAACACCGCGCGGATCGCGTCCTCGAGCAGCCGCGTGCTCTCGAGGTAGAACCGGGAGCGCCGGTCCTGCACGGTCTCGTGGGGGTTCGACAACGTGAGCAGGATCGCCGGCGCGCCCCCGCGCAGCTGCCGCACGATCTCCCACATCGCGTCGAGCGCCTCGAGCGCGCTGTCGAGGCCGCCGTCGCCGCGGCCGGCGCGCTCCACGAACCTCCGGTGCAGCTGCTCGTACGCGGCCTGCTGCGAGTCCATCAGCAACACGTCGGCCACCGGCGCCGGGCGGAGATCGAGCGCCTCGGCCTGCAGGCGCGCCCGGGTGACCAGGTTCGACGCCGTGCCGAGCAGGCGTCGAGCCGCCCGACGCCGGATCGACGCGGGGCGGTCGGAGTCGTCGTCGCTCATCGGGCCTCCACGCGGCGCGCGCCGTTCACCATCGTACACCGAGCATCGTGCAGTTGAGCCCGCTGCCGATGCCCATCAGCATCACCGCGTCGCCCGAGGTGACCCTCCCCTGCGACACCGCGGTGTGCAGCGTGAGCGGCACCCCTGCGGCGCCGACGTTCCCGAGCTCGGGGTACAGGCGCAACACCTTGTCGACCGGGAGCCCGAGGCGGGTGATCAACGCGTCGTGGTTCGCCTTGCCCACCTGGTGCAGGCAGAATTCACGCACCTCGCCGAGGTCCCACCCGAGCTCGGCGCGCGCGCGGGTGAACGTGTCGTGCGCGAGCTCCACCCCCTCGCGCAGCAACGTGGCGGCCTCGGTCTTCATCTCGGTCTGGGTGCCGAGGCACAGGCGGCTGTGGCGGGTGGCGGACCGGCTGATGCCGCCCACCAGCTGATGCCCACCGGTGCTGTGCCGCTCGTGCACCAGCAGGGCAGCGACCGCGGCCGACCCGAGGGTGAGAGTGGCGAGGTTCTCGGCGAACGTACGGAAGTCGACTCCGGGTCGGAGCAGGCGCTCGATCGTGGCCTGGGTCACCGTGCGGCTCCCCTCCCCCGCCACCACCAGACCACACTCGATCTGGCCGAGCTCGATCAGGTTCGCGACCGACAACATCCCGCTCATGAACCCGAGGCACGCATGCGCCACGTCGAAGTTCGCGCAGTCGGCGGACATCCCGAGGTCCCCCGCCACCAGGCTCGCGGTGGGCGGCTCGAGGAAGTCCTTGCCCACCGAGGTGCTCACCAGCGCCTGTACGCCGCAGCTCGGTGGCGGGTGGCGGGCGAGCAGCGTGCGGGCCGCCTGGGTGGCGGTCTCCGCCAACATCGTGCCCTCGGGCCAGAACCGGCGTGCCGCGACGCCGGTGAGCGCGCCGAGCGTGCCCCCCGACACCCCGATCCGCCGGTACAGGGGCCCGAGCGCCTCCTCGATCGAGGCCGTGGTGACCTCGATCGGGGGGATCAGGACCTCGATCGCCTGGAGGTGAACCCGCTCGTAGCGCATCGGGCCCATTTATCGAGGCCGCGCGCGGGGGCGAGGATCGCGGCGTCGATCAGAACACGACGCGAGCGCCGAGGCCCACCCCGGCCTGATTGTCGAGCTCACCGGGCGACAGGACCAGGTACTGGCCGTACACGTGCACCGAGCGGAGCACCTTGTAGCCGATGGTGAGCTCGTTCTCGGTGAGCAGCTCGTCGATCGGCCCGCCGCCGATCCCGCCGAGCCACCGGTACCGCCCGAACAGGCGATCCCCTTCGTAGCCGAGCCCGATCTCGGTGCCGGCGATCGGGGCGGCGTACAGCGCGGCTTGCTCGGTCTGCCGATCCCACTCCCCCGCCGACCCGAGGAACAGGCCGAACGTGAGATCCCACTCGGACCGGCCGAACACGTCGAGGCCCGCGCCGACCCGGCCGGTCCACAACAGGTCGGACGCCGGCATGTACCGGAGCTCGCCCGACACGTAGCTGTCCTTCTCCCCGCTGAACTTCGCCCCGAGCTGGTGGCCCGGCATCTGGGGGAGGAACTGCATCCCGTACTGCAGCTGCAGCTCCTGCCGATCGCCCCCGCCCGACACGCTCGCCTCCGGCGGCTCCTCCTCCTCGACCTCCCAGTCCTCGTCGCCGTCGTGATCGTGGCCGCAGTCGGCGACGCTCACTTCGACGCCCTCGACGTCGATCTCGACGGTCTCGCAAGCGGATGCAGGGGTGGTCAGCGCCAGGGCAACGATCGTCACGGGAGCCTCCGTCGGACCCGCTCGCCGGGTCGTGCACCTATCGACACCACCCCCCAAGAAATCCGTACCCGCAACCGAGAACTACCCAGACTACCGGGCCACCAGTACCAGCGCGTCGTCGTGTGGCTTCGCGCCCCCGAGCAGCTCGGCGGCGACCGACACGGTCGACCGGCCCGCCACGACCGGCTCGACCCGGTGGGAGATGCCGTCGGTGAACAACACCAGCACGTCGAGCAGCGCCATCGGCAGCCGGTGCAGCCTCGGCGTGGTTCGGCGATGGGCGCCCAGCAACCCCGCCGTGGGCGACGCGTGGTGGCTGGCGCCGGCCGGCGGGATCACCCGGCACGCCACGTTGCCGACCCCTGCGACCTGCACCGCCCCTGGCTCCCACCGGACCACCGTCGCCGCGGCGCCCCGCGTCCGGTGCAGCACCTCGTGCATCGCCGCCAGCACCTCCAGCGGCCCCCGGCCAGGGCGGACCTCGTCGATCGCGCGCAGGGCGACCTCCCGCGCCTCGGGGCCGTGGCCCACCCCGTCGACCACCGCCGCGAGCAGCCCCGCAGCGTCGCGCACGACCCGGGCCTGATCCCCGCTCGGCGTCTCCACCCCGCGGCCCAACACCACGATCTCGGGCAGGCGGGCCACGGGTCGGGTGAACCGGCGCGCGACCACCGCGGTGCCCTCTCCCAGCCGCACGTCGACGTCGAGCTCCTCGACCAGCCGACGCACCGCGCCGAGCCCGATCCCGAGCCCGCCGGGCTCCGGGGGGCGACCGGCGAGCACCTGCTCCACGGCGCGGATCCCGGGGCCGAGATCCACCGCCTCGATCTCGACCCCGCCGACGCCGTCGCGCGCGATCGCCCGGACCTCGATCCGGCCGTCCCGCGCGTGGTCGAGCTGGTTCTGCGCCAGCTCGCTCACCACGATCGCGAGGCGCTCGACGTCGGCCGGGACGAACCCGGCGCCCGCAGCCACCGCGCGCACCCGCTCCCGCGCCACCGACACCGACGCTCGGTCTTCGACGATCACCTGCGGAACCGGGTCCACTTCACCACCTCGACCACCGTGCCCCGGCCCGGGGCGGTCTCGATGTGGAACTCGTCGACCAACCGGCGCGATCCCGACAGCCCGAGCCCGAGCGAGCGCCCGGTGCTGAACCCGCCCTGGAGCGCGCGGTCGATGTCGGCGATGCCGGGCCCTTCGTCCACGAACACCATCCGAACCCCGGACCTCCGCTCGTCCTCGACCGACTCGAGCACCGCGTGGCCTCCCCCGCCGTGGACCAACAGGTTGCGCGACAGCTCCGACGCAGCGGTCGTGATCGCCGCTGCCGCGAACCCGTCGAAGCCGAGGCACCCTGCCAACGCCCGCGTGCGGCGGCGGACCTCGGACACATCCGCGTCCGAGTCCACCGGCAGGCGCTCGCTGGTGGCCACCTTCACCGCGGCAGCCCGAGCAGGTCGAGGCCATCGTCCACGTCGAGCGCGGTGTCGACCGTCTCGAGCAGGTACCCCATCTGCACCAGCGTGGCGGCCACCTCGGGGCGCATCCCGCACAACACGGTGCGCCGCCCCATCAGCGCCGCCATCGCGGCCGTGTCCGCGAGCACCCGCGCCACGTAGGTGTCCACGATCTCGAGCGACGAGATGTCGAGCAACAGCCCGCCGGTGCGGTCCCGGTCGGCGGCGATCGCGTCGAGCACGCCGTTCTGAAACTGTTCGACCACGTCGTCGCCCAGATCGGCCTGCACCGGGACCAACAGGTGTCCGCGGATCCGCAGGATCGGGTTCACGGCGCGGACCGGGGGGCGATCTGGCGCCCGACCAGCCCGAGCGCGAGATCCAGCCCGTCGGCGAGGGTGTTCCGGGTGTGCAGGGTGGACAGGTCCACCCCGAGCTCCACGATCGTTCGGGCGACCTGCGGGCTGATCCCGGTGAGGATGGTCTTCGCGCCCAGCAACCGCACCGCCGCCGTGGTCTTGAGCAGGTAGTCGGCCACCTGGGTGTCGACGACCGCCACCCCGGCGATGTCGAGCAGCAGGACCTTCGCGTGCTCCTCCCCGATCCGGAGCAGCGCGCTCTCCATCACCTGTTGGGCCCGCAGGCTGTCGATCGTGCCCACGAGCGGCAGCAGCAACACCCGGTCGTGGATCCGGATCACCGGCGTAGACAGCTCGCGGATCGCGGCCGCCTGCCGCTGTTGGGCGTCGAGGTGCCGCGAGATGTACGCGTCGATCGCCAGCGACGCGTCGAAGTGCATCATCTTCTCGACCGCGCACAGGTCGGCCTGGATCTCGTTCGGGTCACTCTTCTCGCGCACGAGCGCCCGGTGGATGAGCTGCAGGTACCGCGCGAACGCGCCGATGTACCACCGGGGCGGCACGCCGAGCCGCTCGTGTACGGCGCCCACTACCCGACGGTTCTCCACGTAGGCCGGATCGACCTTCCCCTCGAACAGCTGGAGGAAGTACACGGTCTGCTTCCGCTCGAGCCGCGCGACCAGCATCGGGTCCGCCAGGTACTCCCGGGTCTCCGGCTGCGCGAGCAGGTGCTCGTAGAACGCCCCGACGATCTCGGGAGTCACCCGCTCGGCGAACGGCCGCAGCGCCTGGAGGCGCGCGAGCTCGTCCGCCCCGATCCCGAAGAACGACAGCCGCACTCCGAGGGTGTACGCGTCGAGCAACGGCTCCCCACCGACCATGACCCGCTCCGTTCCGCCGTTCTGGGCGGCGGTCCGTCGATAACGCGGGCGAGGCGCCGCGCCGAACGTTAATCGACGCGGATGACACCGACCCCGGACGACCCGATCGGCGTGTTGGTCAGCCTGTCGCGCGCAGTCGGTGACGCGGAGGACCCGTCGGTGATCCCGCCGCTGTTGGCCGACGCCGCGGCGCTTCGCCTCCGGGCGGTCGCGGTGGCGGTGTTCGCGACCAGCGAGAGCTCGGACGTAGGCCGGGTCGAGCTACGCGGCTGTACCGACGCCCAGATCGAGCGACCGGACATGTTGGACCCGGACAGCTGGCGGGACGTGTTCGGGCGGGTGCGCGGGGTGGCGCGGCAGGGGGTGACGCTGGTGCTGGTGACGCAGCACCTCGACGAGGTGATCCCCGAGATCGGCCGCGTGATCCTGCTGC
>JBEBJC010001482.1:0-1625 GCA_040080105.1 Myxococcota bacterium | reverse complement strand
GTCCCCCCGAGCGCCGGCCGCGGGGCCGGCCCGCCTGGTGGTCGACGCGACCCCCCCGGGGGTGGTGTACGTCGACGGCGCGCCGCTCGGGACCACGCCGTACACCGGCGAGGTCGCTCTGGGGGCACACGAGGTGGAGGTCCGCCTCGGCGGGCACCAAACCGCACGCGGCCGCGTGGACGCGGGCCCGGGCTCCACCACCCGGCTGTCGTTCGAGCTCGCGCGCGAGGCGGCGGGGCTCGGCACGCTCACCCTGCGCTCCACCCCCCCGAGCGTCGTGTACGTCGACGGGGCGCCGTTCGGTACCACCCCGGTCGACGCGCCGCTGTCGGCCGAGCTGCACGTGATCGAGTTCAAGCTCGGCGGACACCACACCGAGCGCCGCGAAGTGCGGGTGGCCTCAGGCCGCGCCGCCGTCGTGGACGCGACCCTCACCCCTTCCCGCTGATCGTCCAGGAGCCTGCCATGTTCACTCGAATCCTGTGTGCTCACCTCGTGCTCGCGCTGTCGTGTGCGCCCCACGCGAGCCCCCCCCGGGCCGTCGGCACGGCGTCCCTCGTCACCGGTACGTTCACCACGTTCCTGGTCGAGGCGGACTGCGCGGCGGACGACTCGCCCGCGAGCTGCGACCCCGCCACCGGGTACCCGCTCGACCTCGGCGTCCGCACGGCGCTCGTGGGCACGTTCGTCCCGAGCGCCGCGATGTGTGGCCCGTTCCGCCTGTCGGTCCACCTCGACGAGGCGGTCGCGTGGGAAGGCACCGTGTCGGGCGGCGGAGAGTCGAACGCCGTCGGGACGTTCATCATCGGCGAGGCCGAACCGGGCCTGCACGTGCTCACCCTCGAGGCCGAGGCCACCGACCCGTGCTTCGACGGCGAGCTCGACGCGTGGTTCGGCCAGTTCACCCTCGCCGCGACCGAGCCGCCGCGGATCGGCGCCCTCGCCGGCGCGGGCGCGCTCACCCAGGAGCAGCAGCTCGGGCGCGACCTGTTCGTGGTGTGCGAGCCGTGCCACGGCCCGGCCGCGGCCGGCAGGCAGGCGCTCAACGCGCCCGGGATCGCGTCCCAAGAGCAGTGGTACCTCGAGCGCCAGATCGAGAACTTCAAGGCCGGGCGCCGCGGCACCCACGACCAGGACCTGTACGGGATGCAGATGCGGGCGATGGCCCTGGAGCTGTCCGACGCCGAGCGGGTGCGCGCGGTCGCGAGCTACGTGGCGTCGTTGCCCCACCCGACCCCGGCGACCACGATCCAAGGCGACGTGGCGCGCGGCGCCGAGCTGTTCCTGGTGTGCGCGGTGTGCCACGGCGACGACGCCGGGGGCAACGCCGAGGTCGGCGCGCCTCGCCTGACGGTGCAGCAGGACTGGTACCTGATGCGGCAGATCGGGAACTTCCGCGCGGGGCTGCGCGGCTACCACGCCGACGACAAGTACGGCCGCGAGATGCGCCCGATGACCGGCACCCTGCCCGACGAGCAGGCGGTGCGGGACGTGGTCGCGTTCATCCAGACGCTGCGAGGGACGCGCCGCTCGGCGTCCGACGTGGTGACCACGGCAGCGACGGCGCCGCCGACCCAGGTGGCGGTGGCCGCCCCGGCGCCTGCGCCCGCTCCTGCATCTGCTCC
>JBEBJC010000346.1:0-7953 GCA_040080105.1 Myxococcota bacterium | reverse complement strand
CGTCGGGGGCGGGCTCGCGCGCCGGCGCCGGCGTGTTGCGCACGTCGAACGACGACGCGACCAGCTCGCGCCCGTCGAGGGATCCCACGATGTGGGGCTGGGGAGGCCACTCGCGGCTGCGGGCCCACCGCTTGAGCGTGGGGCCCGACAGCGACTCGGTCAGGTCCTCCGCCTTGCGGGACACCTCCTTCGCGGTGGGCCGCGCGTCGGGGTCCGGCTCGAGCAGGGACAACATCAGCTCGCGCACGCCCTCGGGCGTGTCGTCGGGCACGAGCTTGACCCGCTCGTCGAGGTGGGCCCGCAGCTTGCGCGACAGCAACATCGTCCCGTAGATCTGCTTCAGCGTGAGGCCGTCGAACAGCCGGTTCCCCGTGAGCCCCTCGAACAGGATGCAGCCCAGGGCGTACATGTCGGACGGCGGGGCCACACCTTCGTCGTGGTACCGCTCGGGCGCCATGTACAGGTAGCTGCCGAGCATCGCGTTGTTCGCGGTCTGCGCCTCGCGATCGAGGTTCGTGGCGCGCGCGATGCCGAAGTCGAGCAGCTTCACCTCGCCGTGCCGCCCGAGCCGGATGTTCGCCGGCTTCACGTCGCGGTGCACGAGGTGGACCGGCCCCCCCTGCGGGGAGGGCGCGTTCCACGCCACGTCGAGCGCCGACGCGACCTCGCCCAGCGCGCCCATCAGGGCCCGCAGCGGGATCCGCGGGTCGGCGGCGAGGCAGGTGTCCAGGTCCTCGCCCTCGACGTACTCGGTGACCAGCGCGACCCGGCCCTCGAGCAGCACCAGATCGTGCACCCGGAGGATCGCCGGGTGCGACAGCGCGCCCAGCAGGTGCCCTTCGTCGCGCAGGCGACGCACCGAGTCGCTGCCGGGGTCGAGGTCGGACCGGAGCACCTTGATCGCCACCTCGGTCCGAACACCGCCGGCGCTGGTCATGGTGGCCCGGTAGACCTCGCCGAACCCTCCGCGCCCGAGGCACTGCTGGATCAGGAACCGTCGCCCTTCGTAGGCCGAATCCGCCGTGGGCGGGCCCGGGGTCACGCCCCGGCTCGAGATCGCACCGCTCAACGCCGTCACCCCCCGCGCCCCTCACCGAGGCTGCCCGAGTTTATCCGAACCGCGGTGGCCCGGGCGACCCGGCGAGGGCATGGATCGCCTCGGCGGAGGTTCGGATGTGGCTGGGCATGGGGGTCGCGCTGGCGCGCGCAGGCACGTCGTCGGAGGTCGTGGTCGCCCGTCCGGTCGCCGGCCACCCGGTGTTCGAGCTGCGGATCGGCGCGGATCGGGTCGACCCCACCCACCCGTTCCTGTGCGCCGAGGGCTCGCCCACCGCGTGGCTGTCGCTCGAGGCGTGTGGAACGGGCGCGGGGATCCTGCACCAGGATCCCGCGCCGGACATGGCGCACTTCCGCGCGCGGGGCCGGGTGCTGGGCGCGAGCTCGGGGCGCCGCTCGGCCGATTGGTGGGTCGGGGCGGGGTTCACCGAGGTCCAGCGCACCACCGACGCGCCGGGGTTCGACTTCGGCCGGCCGGAGCCGGGCCCGTCGGGGGAGGCGCCGATCGAGGCCGCGGGCCCGGAGGTGTCGACCGGGGTGAAGGGGCGCTACTGGTTCGATCCGGGCGCCCGCGCGTTCCTCTCGGCCGACCTCCACCTCGGCGCGGCGGTGATCCCGGGGGCGCCGGCGGTGATGGACAGCCCCGGCCCGGTGGTCCCGTTCGGCGCGTTCACCGTCGGCGTCGGGTTCTGAGGACGGCCGCGAGCCACACCCAGGACCCGGACGCGCCGGTGGCCGAGCAGCCGCAGCCGGGCTCCGCGGCCGGCGGCGGCGACGAGAGCTCGGGCTCGGGCTCGGGCTCGGGCTCGGGCGCTGCGGGGGCGCGGCAGTCGTAGTCCTCCTTGAACCGCGGCCCCAGCGGCCCGACCTCCCCGGCGGGGTACGCCTCGAACGCGCCGGCGGTGGGAGGCTCTCCGCGCGGGCGACCACACCAGTCGGGCCCGCCGGCCGCACCCGCGCCGAGGAGCGGAGAGCCGGGAGAGGGGTACCAATCGTCGGCCGCTGGGTCCACGAAGCACGCCTCGTCACAGGCCACCGTCCCGTCGACGTCGGCGCCGCCGAGGTCGGGCAGCTCGCCCCACACCGCCGAGCCGGTCAGCGCGAGCCCGCGCCCGGCGCCCCACCCGGTGAGGGACGGGGCGCCCCCCAGGGTCGACCCGGTCACCACCACGTCGTCTACCCCGTCGGCCGCGATCGACGGGGCGCCGCTCACCACCGACGCCGAGATCTGCGCGGGCCCGTCGGCGATGTCGACCCCGACCTCGGTGGCGCGGACGATGACCCCGTCGATCGTCGTCCCGCCACCCCCGTCGAGCACCACGCCGGTCGTGACGCCGTACACCACCTCGTCCGACACCAGCGCCGACGAGCCGGCGCCGATGTGGTGGCCGACGCCGCCGTCCACCACCAGGTTCTCGACGATCTGCAGGTCGTCGACCGGGCAGCCGCCGTCACAGCCGAGATCGGTCGCCACGCCGACGCGGTGGAACTCGGAGTCGGTGACCCACACCCGCGGCGACACCCCCACCTGGCGCACCGCGACCCCCGCCACGTCGTCGAACCAGCAGTACCGCACCCACCCGTGCTCGATGTCGCCGACCCGCACCGCGTCGACCCCGTCGGGGAGGTCCGCGAACGCGAGCTGCAGCAACATCATCGCCACGCCGTCGATCCGCAGCACGTAGTCGGCGTCCCCCGCCACGAACGTCGCGGGGTCGGTCGGGTCGATCGACTCGACGATCGTGA
Organism: Myxococcota bacterium; assembly: GCA_040080105.1. Classification (GTDB taxonomy): domain Bacteria; phylum Myxococcota_A; class UBA796; order UBA796; genus JACKER01. Next base: position 5,151 of record JBEBJC010000346.1, on the reverse strand, counting down.
GCTCGCCTGGATCGGGGGGATTGCCGAGCTTCGCCACGAGGTCACACGGGCCGGTGTACACCCCGGGTTCGAGCATCACGATGTCGTCGCCGCGCGCGCTGTCGATCACCGCGCACCAGTCGTCGTCCGGCCCGGCGACCCAGATCTGCGGCACGTGTGCCTGCGCCGCCGCGACCCACAGGGCGATCATGGCTCGGCCGCCAACGCGTCGACACACGCGCGCACCGACGACGCGATCGCGTCGAGGGCGTAGCCCCCCTCCAGCGCCAGCACCAGCCGGCCGCCGGCGTGGCGATCCGCGATCCCGCGCACGATTGCCGTGAGCGCGCCGAACGTGGCGTCGGTGGCGACGAGGCCCCCCAGTGGATCGTCGCGGTGCGCGTCGAAGCCGGCGCTGACCAGCACGAGCTCCGGCGCGAACGCGTCCGCCCACGGGACCAGGGTCCGCTCGAACGCGTCGACCAGCGCCTCGTGGCCGTCGCGCGGCCGGAGCGGGACGTTGCGGACGTTGCCCGCGCCCGTCTCGTGCGCTGCGCCGGTGCCGGGGTAGAACCCGAACCCCTGGTGGGTGCTGAAGAACCGGACGCGGGGATCGGCGGCGAAGGTGTGCTGGGTGCCGTTGCCGTGGTGCACGTCCCAGTCCACGATCAGCACTCGCCGGGCGCCTGCGGCCAGGCGGTCCGCCGCCGCCACCGCGACGTTGTTGAACAGGCAGAACCCCATCGCCCGATCGCGCTCGGCGTGGTGGCCCGGCGGGCGCACCAACGCGATCGCCCGCCGATCGGGGCCGTCCCACACCGCGCGGGTCGCGCCGAGCACCGCGCCCGCCGCGAGGGTCGCCGCGAGCACCGAGCCCGGCGACGTCGCGGTGTCCTCGTCGAACACCCACGCCCGGCCCGCGGTCTCGAGCACGCCGCGCACGTACGCGGGCGCGTGGGCCAGGCCGAGCTCGGCCTCGGTGGCCGGGGTGACCGGGCGCCACTCGACGCTCGGGTGCCCACGCAGCGCGTTCGCCGCCGCCACCAGCCGCGCTGGGCGCTCGGGGTGGCCCTCCCCCGGCTGGTGGTCTTCCATCCGCGCGTCGTGCCAGACCTGAACCACCACCCACTCCCCCGTGACGCTCTAACGTCGCCGCGACGCCGGCTCGGGGGGCCGCGCCGCCGATCGGTCGATCTCGCGCCGGGTCTGCTCGTGTGCTTCGAGGATCAGCTCCGCGCTGCGTAGGTACGCCGACAGCTCGTGCCCGAGGTCGGGGCCGGGCGCGGTGGCGACCCGCCCGCGGAACGCCTCGAGATCGTGACCGGTGGCGGTGAGCCGCGCCGACAGCGTCGCGACCTGCCCCCGGACCTGCTCCGACAGGCGCGCCCGCGCGGCGAGGGAGTCGGCCGCGGTGCGCAGCGCGAGGATCTCGGCCGCAGAGGCCCCCAGCCGACGCATCTCGAGGTCGGTCCGCTCGCGCGCCAGCCGGTCGGGGTCGTTCTGGGCGACGAAGTCCCGCGCCTCCTTGAGCTCCCGGCCGAGCCGATGCAGCGCCGCGAGCATCGCGCCGAGCTGCGACGCGAGGTCGGCGGTGGCCGCGTCGGCGGTGGAGCTGCGGGCGAACGCGGCGTGTGCGGCCTCGGCCGCGCGCTGGGCCCGGGTCATCGCGCCGCGGTCGGACGGGTGCACCGACGCGAGGTCGAGCTTCGGCAGGCCGACCCCCAACCTGGGCGCGTCCGCGACCCGAGGCACCAGCAGCGACAAGCACCCGCGCGGCTCAGACATCAGGCGTTGGCGTTCCGGAACATCCGGAGCTGGTTCGCGACCGCGAGCAAGTTCAGCCGGAGCACCGGCAGGGCGCCGGCGTCGTCGGCGGGATCGGGAACCGCGTCGACCGCAGGGCCGCTCCCGCCCTGCTCGGCGCCCGCGGCTTCGGGCATCGGGCGGAGCCGGAGCTGGTTGTCGAGCAGCTGGTACAGCACCGGCGCGAACCCGCCCATCCGCAGCGCGAGCGGGGAGAGCAGCCGCGGGCACTTCAGCGCCTCGTCGGTCATCACCATCTTCTTCCGGATGTCGGCGTGGTCGTACGCGGCCAGCGCGTACAGGTCGTCGAGCTCGACCAGGTTGACCGCCATGTACTCGATCAGGTCCACGCCGAGGTTGCCGGACTTCGCGAACATCGCGAGCTCCTTGGGGTCCTGCATCACCTGCTGCAGCAGGAACACCACCTCGTCGCGCGAGCGGAGCGCGTTGTCGCGGATCGCCCCCTGGACCAACGCCTCGAGCCGGCCCTCGCGGCGGGCCTCGAGGATATCGGACACGTCGAGCGTCTCGCGCAGCTGGTGCTCGATCACGTTCCGGCCGGTCTGATCGATCGACGCCGCGCCGAACACCGCGGTGGTGGCGCCGACCACCTTGGAGATCGTGTCCTGGCCCTCGGCGCCGAGGGCGCGGTCCTTCGCCTGGTCCGAGTCACCCACGTCCTTCGGGTCCATCGCGAGCACCGGGTCGGCGCCGGCCGCCACCGCGATCGCCACCGCCTCCTCGGGCTCCTTGTCGGCGATGACCTCCTGCACGTCCTCGTCGACCTCCTGCTGGGCGTCGAGCTCGGCCTGGGTCTGCTCCTCGGGCGCCTGGAGCTCCTCGACCTCGGGCTGCTCGACCGCGACCAGGGGCTCCTCCTCGAGGACCTCGGGCGCCACTTCGGGGTGCTCCTGCGCGATCGCCTCGACCACCGCGGGCTCCTCCGGCGCGACCACGGTGACGGCCTCCCGCTTCTCCTCTTCCGCCGCCTCGACGATCGTCTCCTCGGCCGGCGCCTCGGCCTCGACCAGGGACAGCACCGAGCGCTCCTCTTCGACCGGCGCCACCGCCGCCGCCGCCGCCACCTTCTCCCGCAGCCCTTCGTTGCCCAGCGTGTCGAACACGTTCGACTGCGCGCCGGTCGAACCACCGCTGGACGTGCCGTCCTTGCGCTTGCGCTGCTCTTGACCGGTCTCCATCGGGCGCTCCAGAGTCCGCTGCGGGCGGAGAAAATCGGCGGCGGACAGCCCGCCGAGAACGTAGACCCGGCCGTGGCGCGGGCCGTGGCCGGGAGGGGCAGAGGCCCCGTGCGGTCGCGGGGATCGCCGACATCCGGCGCTCCCGTCCGGACAGCATAGCATCGGATGCGCCGCTCGAAACCATGCGGTACGCTTGGCCGCGCGGGGGCGTTCCGGATGGATCGGAGCTGGGCTCGGGCGTACGCCGACCGGTGGGGATTGCCCCTGGCTGCGGTTGCCGAGCTGAACAACCAATTCGACGTGGTTCGGTCGCACGACGCGGAGACCGATCCGGACGGCGTCCTGTTGCACAGCGAGCCCACCTCGCCGCCGCTGTCGCTCGGAGACGACGAGGCGTGGTCCTCCCCGAGCGAGTTCGGCGAGCGCTACGAGGAGATGGGGCTGATCGGCGAAGGCGGGATGGGCGAGGTCCGCCGGATGTGGGACGCGGCGCTGAACCGCGCGGTCGCGATGAAGGTGCTGCGGCGGGATCTGGCCGATCGCGAGGACCTGGTGCTGCGGTTCGTGGAGGAGGCGCAGGCCACCGCGCAGCTCGAGCACCCGGGGATCGTCCCGGTCTACGAGATCGGCAAACTCCCGGACCGGCGTCCGTACTTCACGATGAAGGAGATCCGCGGCCGCTCGCTGCTCGACGTGATCGAGGAGCTCCACGCCGCCTCCTCCGACGGCGCGTGGGGCACGACTTCGACCGGGTGGACGTTCCAGCGGCTGATCGGCGTGTTCCAGCAGGTGTGCGAGGCGGTCGCGTACGCCCACAGCCGGGGGGTGCTGCACCGCGATCTCAAGCCCACGAACGTGATGGTCGGCGCGTTCGGCGAGGTGGTGGTGATGGACTGGGGGCTCGCGAAGATCGCGGGGCAGACCCAGGAGGTCCGCGCGTCCGGCGGCGGCCGGGTGGTGACCGCGCGCTCGCGCGGGGCGCTGTACCAGACCCGCTCCGGATCGGTCGCGGGCACCCCGAACTACATGCCGCCCGAGCAGGCGAGGGGAGATCACGGCCTGATCGGCCCGTGGTCGGACGTGTACTCGCTCGGCGCGCTGCTGTACGAGATCCTGGCCGACCGGGCCCCGTACGACGGCGACGAGCTCGACGAGGTGGTGGCGCGGGTGCTCGCCGCTCCGCCACCCCCACCGATCCCGCGCTGGCAGAGCCGCCGCTCGGACGAGGGCGGGATCGAGGAGGGCCTGCGCGCGATCTGCGCGAAGGCGATGGGGCGCGAGATCACCGAGCGGTACATGGACGCGACCTCGATGGCGGAGGCGGTGTCGGACTGGCTCGAGCGGGCCGGCGCGCGCGACCACGCGATCGGCTTGGTGCGACGCGCCGAGCAGCTCGAGCCGGAGCTCGTGACGCTGCGGTCGCGGGTGGTGAACCTGCGCGCCGAGGCCGAGCGGCGCCTGGCCACGTTGCCGCGCGAAGCGCCGTTCGAGGAGAAGCGCGAGGCGTGGCTGATCGAGGACCAGGCCGCCGAGCTCGAGCGCGAGCTGCGCCGCACCGAGAGCCGGTACGCCGACCTGCTGAAGGCCGCGCTCGCCGGGGCGCCGAACCTGCCCGAGGCGCTGTCGCGGCTCGAGGGGGTCGACGAGCCGGGCCACGCGCTGCCCGATCCCGGGCACGGCGCGATCACGCTGCAGACCGATCCTCCCGGCGCGACGGTGGTCCTGCGCCGGATCGACGTGGTCGACCGACGGCTGGTGCCGGTCGTCGACGAGTCGAACGCGCCGCGGGTCCCGGTCCGCGCCCCGCTCGACGCGGTGCCTCTCCCGGCCGGGACTTGGCAGATCGAGCTGTCCCACGAGGAGCACGCGCCGCTCACCGTGCTCGCGCGGGTGATCGCGGGCGAGCGGTGGTCCACCGGCCCGATGCCCGCGGGCCGGCCGGTGAAGCTCGCGCCCGCCGGCGTCGACGAGCCGTGGGCGGTCCGGGTCCCCGCCGGTTGGTTCCAGTGTGGAGGGGATCGCGAGAACGCCGACGCGCTGCCGCAGTCGCGCGCGTGGGTCGGGCCGTTCCTGATCGGGCGGTTCCCGGTGACCTGCGGAGACTGGCTGGCGTTCCTCACCGCGTTCCCCGGCGCCTCGTCGCTGGTGCCGCCCGGGTTCACCCGGGGCG
>JBEBJC010000345.1:0-7954 GCA_040080105.1 Myxococcota bacterium | reverse complement strand
GCCACGTCGTACGTGCCCTCCTCGGGGTGGAACACGTTGATGTTCTCCGGCCCGAACCCGCCCTGGTCGTCGATGTCCAGCCTGGGGTCGTCCTCGTCGCTGTTCGTGGCCCAGTCCGGGTTCTTGTTGCAGAAGCTGCAGTCCTCGGGCACGTCGAACAGCGCCGATCCGCCCTGGCGCACGTGCAGGTCCACGTCGGCCGACGGCGTGTTCCACGACAGCTCGACGTGCAGGTCGTCCTCGGGCTTCGCGTCGAACGTGCACACCGTGGGCTCGGACTCGGTGTCGATCGCGTTGGTGACCACGAGCTCGACCGACCACAACCCGGCCACGTCGGTGCGGAGATCGATCGCCTGGGTGTCGTCCGGGTCGAGCTCGATGTCCGCGTCGGACGCCTCGGGCCGCTCGAGCACCCGCCACTGGTAGGTCAGCGGCAAGAACCCGTTCGGGTCGTACGACTGCGACCCGTCGAGGTGGGTGTACTCGGGGCCCGCCAGCAGCACCTCCGCCGGGCAATCGATCACCGCTACCGGCGGATCCCACTCGCCCCCGCCGTTCGCGAGCAACAACACGGTGGCGTCGGGCTCGTACGGGTCGTTGCTGACCACGTGCACGAAGGTGTAGTCCCCTTCGGTGTTCAGCGGGGTGTAGTCGAGCACCATCGTGGCGTACTGGCCAGGCTCGAGGGTCACGCCCGCCACGTCGATGAACACCGAGAAGTACTGGTCTCCGCCCGGCAGCCCGCCGTCGAGCTCGGTGCTCTCGATCACCAGCGGGGCGTCGCCGCGGTTGTACACCTGGAACGACATCTGCTGGGTGGTCCCGAGCTCGACGTACGGCGCCTCGATCGTGCTCGACGGCTCGATGTCGATGTCCGGGAACGGCTCGTCGACCCCGGTGCCGATGAGCGGCACCACCCAGGTCGGGTGCTCGGCGTCGTTGCTCTCGAGGCGCAGCTCCCCCTCGAACGCGCGGAACGAGTCCGGCGTGAAGGTGACCTCGACCGTCGCCTCCTCCCCTGCCCGCAGAGAGAGATCGAGCGGGGCGGCGAGGGAGAACGCCGGGCTGCCCGTCAACTCCCCCGTGACCACGAGCGTCGCGTCCTCGGCGTTCGACACGTACACCGGCAGCGTCTCGGTGCGCGGCGGGCCGACCTCACCGAAGTCGAGCGACTCCGGGGAGACCGCGAGCGTCGGGTACAGCTGCTTCACCGTGTTCTCGATGCCGCCGTTGCACCCGGAGAGCCACACGAGCCCGATCATTCGATGTCGCATTCGCGCGTCCCTCCAGCGTCCCACAGGGGATCGCTCGCCACGCCGAAGCTGCCGTCCGGCCAGTTCACCTGCCCCACTTCCCACACCTGGTTCCGCAACATCACCTTCGAGCCGGACCACACCAGCACGCCGCGGGCGAACACGCTCACGGTCGCGGTGACGGCGAGGTCCTCCCCGTCGTCGTACAGGTGCACCCGCACCGGGTAGGTGCCGTCGGCGGGCACGTTCACCCCGACCTGCTCCGGGCCGAACCCGTCGTCGTCGTCGAGGTCGAGGTGCCCGTCGTCGGCGGGCTCGCCAACCACGCCCCAATCCGGGGTCGCGTTGCACCAGCTCACGTCTCCGGGCACGTCGTACAGCGGGGCGTCGCCCTCGGCGAGGTGCAGGTCGAGGTCACTCGTGGCGCCGCTCCACGCGAGCTCCACGTGCAGCTCGTCGACCGGCAGCGCCTCGATCGTGCACTTCGCCGGCACCGACGGCGTGCCGAGCGCGTTCGTGACCTGCAGCGCGATCTCCCACACCCCGGCCGCGTCGATCACCAGCGCGCCGATCGCCTCGTCCGGCGGCTCGATCTCGCGGTTCCCGTCCGCGGCGAGCGGGCGCTGCACGATGTCCCAGCGGTAGGTCAGCGGCACGGCCCCGAGCGGGTCGTACGACGCCGAACCGTCGAGCGACAGCGACAGCGACCCGCCGATCAGGTCGACCACCCCAGGGCAGTCGAACAGCGCGATCGGGTAGTCGAACGATCCGCCGCCGTTCGCGGTGAGCGTCACGTCGACCACCGGCTCGTCCGCGTCGTTCGACGGCAGGTGGATCACCCCGCCGTCCCCGCTCGGCTGGAGCGCGAAGTACGACACGACCACGCCACGGACCTCGCCGGGCGGGATCGACAACCCCGACGGGTCGGCGTCGAGCGAGAACACCCCGGCGCCCTCCTGGGTCACCGAGCCCAGCAGCAGCGGCGCGTCGCCGAGGTTCTCGATCTTGAACGCCCGGGTGGCGGTGCTGCCTTGGTCGAGGGTGCCGAAGTCGAGGTCGGCCGGCGTGACCTCGATCTCGGGCGCGTACGGGATCCGCCCCACGCCGTGCAGCGGCACCTCGAGCTCGGGGGTGTCGAGGTCGTTGCTGCCGAACACCAGCGAGCCGTCGAACTCCCCGAGGTCCTCGGGGGTGAACGTCACCACCACCGTGGCCGAGGCGTCGATCGGCAGCACCAGGTGGGTCTCCCCTTCCACCGCGAACGGCGCTCCGGGGCTGGTCAGGTCCGCGTCGAGCTCGGCGAGACCGACGTTCTGCACGAACAGCTCGAGCCGCCCGCTGTCCTGGTCCGCGACCACCTCCCCGAAGTCCAACGACTCGGGCAACACCGAGATCGTGGGGTGACGGGTGACGATCGCGGTCTCGCTGGTACATCCCACCAGGGCCGCCGCGAGCCACGTGATCTGCCGCATGTCGCTTGCCTCTCCGCCCGCCATCTTAGCGTCGCACGACCCGATCCGCCCGCGATCCGTGGGTGTGGTGTAAGGACCCGGGCGCGACCCTCGTTCACCGTCCGATTGGAGGTTCGATGCGCCGTCCGCTGTTGGTGTTGCTCGCGCTGCTCCCGGCCTCGTTGGTGAGCTCCGGCGCCCCCGCCGCCCCCGCCGCGTACCCGGGCGGGAAGGTCGTGTACCGCCCCGAGTGCTTCTCGCAGCTGATGCAGGAGGAGGCCCAGAACATGCCGATGGGCGGGGCCACGGGGTACTACAGCGGGCCGTCGAACCCCAAGCCGGTCGTCACCACCCCGCTCCCGCCGGCCGCACCTCCGCCTCCCCCGGCTTTCGAGATGTCGGACGAGCTGTCGGCGGCGCCAGGGACCGACTCCGGCGGCGACGGCGGCGGCCGGTTCCAGCTCCCGTCGGTGCTGCCGAAGAAGAAGGCCCCTTCCGCGCAGCCCCCCGCGAAGAGCGCGCCGGCGGCCGAGTTCGAGCCGGCGCCCGAGCCGATGAAGGCGGCCGAGCGGAAGATGGACGAAGGTGGCCAGGTGAAGGACATGAAGGAGCTCGAACGGAACTTCGACGCCGACGATCGGGCGACCTCCGAGGTCGCCCCGCGCGGGCCGGTGCTCGACTGGGGCGCGACCGTGTTCCTGTCGAACGACGACTCGATGAGCCTCGCGTCTGCCCAGCGGCTGTTGTACGCGGCGATGAACCGCCTGCCGTTCGACGTGTCGCAGATCCGGCCGCACGAGCTGCTGAACTACTTCTCGTTCGACGCGGTCACGCCGACCGCGGATCAGACGTTCGACGTGCTCGCCTCGGCCGAAGCGAACGGCGACCAGCTGTCGGTCGCGCTCGCGGTCAAGGGGGCGACGCCGCCGCGCCAGGACCTCGACCTCACGCTGGTCGTGGACCGGTCGTGCTCGATGGCCGACGAGGGGCGGATGGACTACACCAAGCGCGGCCTGAACCTGATGGCCGAGCAGCTCCGCACCGGGGACCGGCTCGACGTGGTGCTGTTCGACGACCAGGTGTGCGTGCCGCTCGAGAACTACGTCGTCGGGCGGGACGACCCGAACCTGCTGCAGCAGACCATCGCGCAGCTGCAACCCGAAGGGTCGACCGACGTGGGCCTCGGCCTGCGCAAGGCGTACGACGTGGCCCAGGGGCACCTCGACACCCACGGCCGGAACCGCCGGGTGATGATCGTGACCGACGCGATGATGAACACCGGCGACGTCGACCCGAACACCGTGTCCGAGATCGGCCGCGCGTACGAGGAAGACGACATCCGCCTCACCGGGGTGGGTGTGGGCCGGGAGTTCGACGACCACGTGCTCGACATGTTGACCGAGAAGGGCAAGGGCGCGTACGTGTTCCTCGGGAGCGAGGCGGTGGTCGACCGGGTGTTCGGCGAGACCGGGTTCGACCAGCTCACCCAGACCGTGGCGCACGACGTCCACTTCGCGCTGAAGCTGCCGCCGTCGCTCGCGATGAAGCGGTTCTACGGCGAGGAGGCGAGCACGGTGATGGAGGAGGTGCAGCCGATCAACTACTTCGCCGGCACCACCCAGCTGTTCCTGCAGGACCTCCAGCTGAAGGGCGGCAAGCCCACCCGGTCCGACCCGGTGGAGCTGCAGATCAGCTACCGCGACGCGCGCACCGGCGAGCCCGAGACCCGCACGTTCCGCACCACCGTGGGCGCGATGATCGACGCCGACCCGCACAACGTGCGGAAGGGCCTCGCGCTGATGGCGTGGACCGACGTGCTCACCGCGCACGCGATGGGGGCCGACGCGTGCGGCGCGCCGCTGCAGACCTACGCGAGCCGCGCCGCGCGGGTCCAGGACGACGCCGAGATCGCGTTCGTGAACGGCCTGGTGCGCGACGCGTGCGGGGAGTTCGACCTGCCCGCGCTGGTGTCGAACCGCGGGGTCCCGTTCAAGGTCCGGGTCGACAGCGACATCCCGGTGTCGGAGGTCGCGATCGCGTGCGCCGGCACCCGCTCGGCCGAGTCGCTCACCGGCTCCGACGTGATCGCGATGTTCACCGTGACCCCGGGCGTGTGTGAGCTCACCCTGTCGGGCACGGTCGACATGACGGCCCAGGTCGAGGTCCCGACCACCGGCGGCGACCTGCGGTGCCTGGTGCGCGGGGGCCGGCTGTCCTGCTCGTAGTCAGGGGCAGGCCCCGCGGGCGAAGTCGAACTGGTCGCCACCCTCGACGTACACCAGCGTGGTCGCGTCGAGGGTGAGCACGTACCACGACACCGGGAACCCCAGGTCGACCTGCAGGGTCGCGATCGCCGGGTACGGGGCGGCGGCGTCGAACGTCCACCCGCCGATCGGGGCGGCCCCACACCCGAACGCCAGTGTCCCGCTCGGGTCGAGCAGCAGGTACAGAGCGGGGTCGTCGTCGATCGGGGTGGTGGAGCTGCCCTGGGTGATCGACACCGGGCGCCAAGTGCCCGGGACCAGCGCGGCGAGCCCGGACCCGGTGTCGCCGGTCGAGCCGGCGGTGTCGGTGTCCGCGTCGGTGTCGGCGTCCGCGTCGGTGTCCGTGTCGGCGTCGGTGTCCGTGTCGGTGTCCACGTCCGCGTCGGTGTCCTTGGGCGGAGCCTCCGTGTCGGGGGTGCACGCGGCGAGGGCGAGGGTGAGCGTCACGGGTCCTCCAGCGAGTCACCTACTACGGGACTTCGGCGGGTGGTGCTGGCTGGAATGCCTCTTTAACCATCGCAATGGAGATGAAGAGATTCAGGGGGTCGTCTTCCATCCGCTTGAATCCGTATCTCTGGTAGAAGCCGATCCCGTGTTCGTCCTTAGCGCGGACATAGACCGCGTAACACCCGACTTCCTCCGATACTCGCACCGCTCGACGAAGAGCGTCTATCAGTAGCTTCTCACCCAAATGCAGGCCTCGTTGCCGATGATCCACCGCCAAGCGCCCCAGAACAACGACAGGAACCGGGTGGCGGGGTAATCGTTTGGCGTCATCCTTCGGTAGATGTGCCCTCTCTACGGACCCTGTAGCGAGCGTGTAAAATCCGTCGATTCTAGTTAAGTCCTCAACAGGCGCGGCGATGAACGTGCGACCTACGCCTCGAGCCTGGTTCTGTCCGGCAGACAGCTTGATAAAGCTGTCCAGAGGCTCAACGTTACAGCAAAACGCCTCGCGTTGATGGCGAGGCGTCAGGGTAACGATGTTCCAGGTGCGTTCCGGGTCATTCACGTCAGCGATAGCGCCGAGCAGCCTGCCGCAGCACTTCGTTCGGCTCGTCCGAGTCCAGGACCCCCAAGAACATCTCGAAGTCATGGTCCGAAAGGGGAATCACGTGCTCGTACCGAGGAGCCATGCTCGTGGCGGTCCGACCACGGCTCGAAACGAACGACTCGTTCAAGACGCGCTTCTGGTTGATCTTGGTGTTCATGGCCTAAAGGCCTCCGAATGGAGGTTCGACACCAGCAGCATAGCCTGATGTAGCTACCATACCACTCCAAGACTCTTCGATACGGGCTCCAATTGGTTTCTACACCAAGGGCCCTGTCCAGTTTTTTATAGGTGATCCTCCCCCTATCCGGATCTGGACCTTGGACAGTGATCCAGGCAGGATCGACCTGTCCTAAAATGTCGAGTGTGGGGATCTCGTCGATAGCGCTAGAACCTGCGCGGACGCCGAGATTTGTGCTTGCGTGCGCCCCTCCCTGTGGCCTGTTACGCCCGCAGCGGGCGTAACAGGCTGCGCCGCTGGCCTCGTTGCCCCTCATTCGCATGGTACGCTCTCCGAGGGGTTGATGGCAGAGCACTTTACTGGGCCGCACTTCTGCAGGGCGTGCCGAACTGTAGTGCAGGTCAGGGCCAGGGTCACCTACGTCCGAACCGGACCAGATGACCCCCCGCATGCTTCCGAGCGATTCACGTTGGGTTCCTGCACCCAGTGCCTCTCTCCGATCGTCCTTCGCGAGCTAGCTGACGAGGTCTCGTGGCCGGATAACGTGCGGACATAGCGAGATGCGGTGTGTCTCTTCCCGCTCAACGAGCGGCGTCTCGGTTTCCAGCTTCCTACGAAGGTCAAGGAATCCTACGATGAGGCGCTGAGGTGCGACGAGGCAGGTGCAAACATCGCTACGGCCGTCATGGTTCGTCGCACGCTGGAAGCGGTTGTTTTTGAGTTCGACCCCAAATCTCGAACGCTGTTCGAGGCGCTGAAAGAACTGAAAGGGAAGGGCGTGATCAGCGATGAGCTGCTGCGCTGGGCCCACGGCCTTCGGTTCCTGGGGAACATCGGTGCACATCCGACCGCTGACGTGGTGTCCGACGAAGACGCGAACGATGCGCTGGACTTCCTTCAAGCGATCCTCGAGACGCTCTACCACTTCCGGCCCCGATTCCAGGCCATGCAGGCCCGCCGCGGCCAGACCTGAGTAGCTTCGAGGCGTTCGAGGCGAGCCGGGCGTGACTTGCGACCGCCGATTCGTTCGCCGGCGGTGCGTCCACAGAACGCTCGCGCCGTCCCGTCGCGGCGATCGCCGCACTCGTCCTCGTGCTCCACACGTTCTGCGGCGGCGCGACCACAGCTCCCGCCCCTGGTGGCCCTTCGCTAGTGCTGGTGGCGCGGTCACCGCCGCAGGGCGGTGACGTCGGGCGCCCCCGCGGGCCACTGGGCCGATCTCGTAGCGGCGATCGCCCCCTGACGCGAACCGCCCCGCGCGGGCATGGGCGACGACGGGGCTTGTCGCGCCGAGTCGTCGTGACTACGCTTCGGTTTCATAGGAGCCATCCATGTTCAGCGGCATCGGCGCTCCCGAGCTCGCCCTCATCCTGGTCATCGTGTTGATCCTGTTCGGCGCCGGCCGCCTGCCGCAGGTGTTCGAGCAGTTCGGTCGCGGGATCCGTGCGTTCCGCGACGCGCAGAAGGAAGAGCCGATCGACGTGACCCGCGCCGAGTCGGTGAAGAAGGACCCGGCCCAGCTCGCGCACGACGACCTGAACGAAGCGGTCGAGGTCAAGGAAAAGGCGAAGTCCCACACCGCCTGAGCGGTCTCCGAGCTGCCGCGATCACCGCCCCGATCGCGAGCGCACGTCGGCGATCGTGCAGCCGTAGTTCTCGAAGGGTCCAGCCGCGGGGTGAGGCCAACCAGAGTTGGGCAGATCCGACCGAACACGGAGGCACGGAGGCACGGAGGAGGAGGAGGAGGAGGAGGA
>JBEBJC010001481.1:0-1629 GCA_040080105.1 Myxococcota bacterium | reverse complement strand
AGCTGCTGCAGCACGTTGAGCTGCGACAGCCGGTCGTGGGTCGGGTGCTCGTCGAGGATCCCCTCGGACAGCCGCGCCACCGCCGGCCGGCCGAGCTCGAGCCACGACGCGAGGGTCGGCGCCGACGCCGGGACGCCGCCGGTGAGCAGGGTGCGCATCGCGCCGCACTCCGAGTGGCCGACGACCACCACGTGCGCCACCCCGAGCACCTGGGTCGCGAACTCCACCGCCGCGCCCGCCGCTCGATCGCGGGCGTCGGCGCCCTCGAACGGGGGCACGAAGTTTCCGACGTTGCGCACCACGAACAGGTCGCCCGGGTCGGTCGACGCGAACAGGTTCGGCACCACCCGGCTGTCCGAGCACGCGATCATCAAGGTGTCGGGCGCCTGCCCCAGCGCGAGCCGGGCGAACGTCTCCGCGTAGCTCGGGCGGAGTCGGCGGCGAAAGTCGAGGATTCCCTGGATGAGCTTCTGCACGCCGGTCCTTAACGCCGCGTTCGGTTCAGCACACCCAGCAACACCCGCTCGGTCAGGATCCCCACCACGTTCCCGTCGGCGCCCACCACCGCGACCCCGCGCCCCCCGGTGCGCACCAGCGACTCCAACGCCGCCGCGAGCGGCTCGTCGGGGCGCACGGTCGGCGCCACCTTCGCGACGTCCGACGCGGTGAGCCCGGCGCGCCGGGCCGGGTCGTCGAGCCACGGCTGCAGATCGCGCAGCTCCACCCACCGCGGCGCCGCCCCCGTCGCGGTCACCAGCACGGGCACGTCCGGGTCGTCGCGCAGCAGCCGCCACAGCGGATCGAAGCCGAGCGTCGGCGGGACGGTGTGGAACCCGTCGCGGATCGCCACGTCGCCCACGTCGAGCGCGCGCACCTCGCCGCCGGGCTCGAGCGGCACCCCCCGATCGACCAGGGGCTGCACGTACACCGACCGCGGGTCGACCGCGTTCCCGATCACCGTCGCGATCGCGATCGTGACCAGGAGCGGCAACACCAGCGCGTAGTTGCCGGTCATCTCGGCGATCATCAACGCCATCGTGGCGGGCGTGTGGGCGAGCGCGGCCGACACGGCCCCCATCCCGACCACCGCGAACACGCCGGGCTGTGGCGCGAGGGTGGGCGCCACCGCGGCGGCGACCTGGCCGACCCACTGGCCGGTCACCGCGCCGAGGAACAGGCTCGGCGCGAAGATCCCGCCGCCCGACTTCCCGGAGTACGCGAGGGCGGTCGCGACCACCTTCGCCACCAACACCGCCCCGAGCAGGCCGAGCCCGAGGTGGACCTCGCCGCGGACCAGGTCGTCCATCAGCGCGTACCCGTTGCCCATCACGTGTGGCAGGCCCGCCGCGGCGAGCGCGCCGACCACCGCGCCCGACACCACCGGCCGCAGCGCGTGTGGGCCCGGCAGCCGCGACAGCCCCTCGGCCGACATCCGCAGCGCCTGCCGGGTGATCACCGTGACCGCCCCGCACACCACCCCCAGCAACGGGAACACCAGCAGCTCGGCCGGGCTCTCGAGCGACATCGGCGGGAGCTGCAACGCGAGCCGGTCGCCGAGCAGCAGCTGCCCGGTGACCGTCCCGGTGACGCTGGCGACGACCACCGGCGCGAACGCCTCCACGGCGAACG
>JBEBJC010000344.1:0-7959 GCA_040080105.1 Myxococcota bacterium | reverse complement strand
GGGCAGGGGCAGAGGCACGGGCACGGGCTGGGGAGGAGCCCGGGCGTGCAGCCGCTGCGCGACTACACGCCACGACCTCCTACCGCCCGAACAGCCGGACCGACTGCGCCGAGGTGACCCGGCGCTCCGGGTCCCACCGGTCGCGCACCGCCTCGAACGCCTCCCAGTTCGGGTACATCCGTCGGAACGCCGCAGCCTCGGTGAACGCGTCCTTCGCGAGGTACACCCGGCCGCCGTGGTCGAGCACGAACGCGTTGAGCTCGCGCACCAGCGCCGCCGTCTCCGCCACGTCGCGGATCGGGATGTCGAGCGCCACGCTCGTGCCGCGCCGAGGGAACGACAACAGGCCCTCGCCCTGTTCGCCGCAGTCCTTGAACACCGTGACGAAGCTCGTGCCGCCGAGCGCCGAGAACCGCTCGAGGAACGCCGCGTACACCACCGGATCCGACGGCATCACGCACTGGTACTGGGTGAAGCCCCGCCGGCCGTAGCCCCGGTTCCACTCCCGCGCGACGTCGAGCTGCCAGAAGAACGTGCCCGGCCCGACCACGTGCTTGACCGTGCGCGCCGGGTGCCGCCAGTAGTACGCCGCGTTCGCCCAGCGGAACGTGGTGCGGTTGCCCAGCCCGGACGGGAACCAGAACGGGAACGCGATCCCGCGCGAGAAGGTGGGCGGCTCGGGCGGGGCCTCGTGTGGCTCGGCCCACCGCCCGCACATCACGATCCCGCGGCCGCGCGCCGCGCCTGAGGCGCTGGTGTCGATCCACGCGACCGTCATCGGCCAGGTGCCGCTCGCGGTGCCCAGGTGGTCGAACAGCTCCGCGAACGAGCCGAACCGGGTGGTCTCCTCGTAGATCCACGGCGACGGCACCCGGCGCAGCTGGAGCTCGACCTCGAGCACGTGGCCGGTCAGCCCCATCCCGCCGAGGGTCGCGCGGAACAGCTCCGGCTCGTCGGCGCGGCTGGTCCACAGGACCCGCCCGTCGGCCACCCGCATCTTCAGCGCGCGAACCGCCCGCCCGAACGTGCCGTCGACGTGGTGGTTCTTGCCGTGGATGTCGGCCGCCACCATCCCGCCGAGCGTGACGTACTGCGTGCCCGGGCTCACCGGCGTGAAGTACCGCCGGGGCAGGTACAGCCTGGCCAACGTGGACAGCGACAACCCGGCCTCGGCCCGCAGCACCCCCGACTCCGGGTCGAACGCCACGATCCGATCGGCCTTCACCGAGCAGGCCACGTGGCGCGGGTGACCCGGGGGCGGCAGCGCCGCGTCCCCGTAGGCGCGCCCCAGCCCGCGCGACAGCACCGCGTCGCGGGTGGCGGCGGCCAGGTCCTCGGACGCGACCAGCCGACCCTCGACCACCGGGTGGTGCGCCCAGCCGTGCAGCTCCATCGCCGGGGCATAACTCGCGCCCCCCCACTGTACTCGCTCCGCGTACGAAACTAGGTTGTACCTGGGTAGTAACGCCAACCGCCCGCCGGTAGCTTCGGCGGCGGAGGTGGTCATGTGGTGGTCTGCGATCCCGGCGCTCGCGTGCGGCGGCTTCTTCTGTGACAACGTCGAGCCGGTCGTGCAGCGGGCCGAACGGCTGCTGTTCCGCGACGACGGCGAGGAGTGGACCACCTTCGTCGAGGTGCAGTTCGAAGGGCCCCCTTCGTCGTTCGGGTGGGTCGTGCCGATCCCGCGCCCGCTCGACCCCGACTCCGACATCGAGCTCGCGCCCCCCGGGCTGTTCGACGCGCTCGAGCGGGTCACCGCCCCGCGGTTCGTGGGGCCGGACGGGGCGCCCGAGGCCGCCGACCTGGCGTACAGCGCCGGCTGCGGCTGCGAGGGGTTCGGCGCCTCGGTCGGCGGGGTCGGGTTCGATCTGTCGACGGTCGAGGTGGTCGGGGAGGCGGTGGTCGGGCCGTACGAGCTGCAGGTGCTCACCGCCGCCGAAGGGGCCGACCTGACCGCGTGGCTGCAGCAGGCCGGGTACCAGATCCCGTTCTCGGCGTTCCCGATCGTCGACGGGTACCTCGAGCAGGGGTGGTCGTTCCTCGGGATCAAGCTGCGCGCGGAGGTGGGTGAGGGGCCGATCGACACCCTGGTGCTGCGGTGTGGCTCCGACGAACCGCAGATCCCGCTCCGACTGACCGCGATCGCGTCGGTGCCGAGCCTCGAGATCGTGGCGTACGTGCTCGGGGGCGAGCGGTACGCCCCCTCCGGCGATTGGTCGGAGGTCCCGTTCGCCCCGGAGCTCCCAGGGGGCGGAGACCCGCTGCCGCTGTACCTGGGCCTGCTGCGCGAGGCGATCGGGTCCGGGCGCGCGTTCCGCACCGAGTTCGCGGCGCCGGCGGAGGCCGTGGTGCCCGCGTTGCCGCCCGAGCTCGCCGCCGCGCTCGGCAGCGGCGCGTACCTGACCCGGATGCGGTCGTTCGTGTCACCCGCCGCGATGACCAGCGACCCGGTGTTCGCGCCGAGCGCCGGCCCCGACGTGTCGAACCAGGTGGTGCTCGTCCCGCTCGCGGAGGTCGCGTGGCTCGGGTTGGGCGCCGGGCTCGCGTGGGTCCTGGTCGGCGGCGCCGTGCGTCGCAGGTGAGCCGGGGGCGGGGTATCACCGGGACATGACTTGGTGGCTCTGGCTCGTCGGGTGCGCAGGAGACGGCGAGGGCCCGCAGCGGCCACCGCCCGCGCCGACCAGCGGCGAGACCGGCGTGCCGCCGCTGATCCCGGGGTGCCAGCTCGACCCACGCAACGTGATCCGCCTGCAGTGCCTGACCGAGCGCGACGCCGTCGGCCCGCTGGAGGTGCGGGTGACCGGCGGAGACTGGGACGAGCCGGTGGTGTTCCCGGGGGACCCCGGCGCGGCGTCCCAGGTCGTCGCGGTGTGGGACCTGCTCGAGCGCACCCCGTACCGGTGGGAGCTCGTCGATCGAGGCGAGGTGGTCGACGCGGGCGAGGTCGAGACCGACGCGCTCGAGCCGTCGCTGTCTCCGATGCTCACCCCCCTGATCGACGCTCCGTCGTCGGCCGCGCGCACGGTGTTCGCGCTGACCTGCTCGGGCGGGTCGGCGCTGTACGCGGTCGACACCCTGGGGCGCACCCGGTGGTACCAGGACCTGAGCTCGCGCTCGTACGTGTCGGGGTTCGACGTGACCGACCGGGGCTCGGTGCTCGCGATCCTCGGGCGGGTCGAGCTCGGCGAGTGGTCGTTCGGTGGGGCGGAGACGCGGTGGCCGTACCCGACCGCGATCCCCGAGCTGGTGCACCACTCGGTGCTCGGCCAGGGGGGTGAGACGCTGATCCTCGACGCGGAGGCCCGGCAGTACCCGGACGGCGACTACGTCGTCGACGGGGTGACCGAGCTCGCGGACGGTGAGGCGCGGCACCGGTGGGACGTGGCCGAGGTGGTGGACCCGGTCGGCCTCACCGGCGGGGACGCGCTGTACTGGGCGTCGTACTTCCCCGGCGCGATCGACTTCGGGCACGCGAACTCCCTCGTCCGCACCGCCGACGGCGGGCTGCTGCTCTCGTTCAAGCACCTCGGGGTGATCCTGAAGCTCGACCCGGACGACCAGGTCGAGTGGTGGTTGCCGGGCAGGGCGCCCGAGGTGTGGTTCGACGCGCCGCTGCTGTCGCTCGGCTCGTCGGTCGGCCTCGATGCCGCGTTCGAGGCGCAGCACCACGTGACCGAGCTCCCTTCGGGCGATCTGCTGGTGTACGACAACGGGGAGGACGGGGCCCTGTCGCGGGTGATCCAGCTCCACCCGGATCTGTCTGCGCTCACCGCCGACGTGGTGCGCGAGTGGCCGATCGGGCTCGTGTGCCCGGTCCAATCGTCGGCGTTCCTGCTGGACGACGGCGCCCTGCTGGTGGCGTGTGCGACCGCCCACCAGTTGCTCGAGCTCGATCAGGCCGGCGTTCGGCGGCAGGTGTCGGTCGGGTGCGGTGACGGCGGGATCGGCACGTCGTTCGTGCGGGCCGAGCCGGTGGTGTCGCTGGCGCCGCTCACGGCTGCGCGATGACCACCGGCGGCGCGAGCGCCGGCCGGAGCTCGGGCGGGACCTTCGCGTGGTCGTACGGGCAGTGGCGGCAGCCGTTGCCGCAGCAGCTGGCGCGGTCGAGGTGGGCGAGCTCGGTCATCACCTGCCAGCCGGTGGCCGGGTCGACGTAGCGCCGCTCCCCGCGCGCCACCGCACGGGCGTGGACCGCGCGCCAGGCCTCGCCCATCACATCGCCGGCGGGGGTGCGGCCTGCTCGATCCGGCGCAGGCGGGCGGTGAGCTCGGGCAGCTGGTCGAGCTCGAGCTCGGTGGCGAGCGCGACCGCCTCCCGCTGGGAGGTGAGCGCCTCCTCGATCCGCTCCAGCTGGAACAGCGCCTCCGCCCGGGTGTCGAGGATGCTGGCGTGCCGGGTCTTGCCGGCCTTCGCGCCCGGCTCGTGGATCCGGTCGAGGGCGGCGTCGGCCAGGGTGACGGCCCGCGCGGGGTCTCGCCGGGCGGGGTCCTGCGCGATCACCAGGTGCCACGCCAGCGCGTTCAGCGCGTCCGGGTTGCCGTCGTCGAGCGCGACCCACCGCTCGAGCGTCTCGGCGATCGCCGCGTCGAGCTCGGCGCTGGCCGGGCGAGCGAACAGGGTCCCCCCGAGGAGCTCGAGCAGCTCTGGGCGGTCGATCCGCGCCACCGCTCGCGCGTAGGCGTCGAGCCCCTCGTCCATCTTGTCGGCCCGCTCGTACCACTCGAGCATCTGCAGCATCACCGGCAACGTGCCCTCGCGGACGGGCTCGCCGCTGACCCGCTCGGCGAGGATGCGCGCGGTGTCGAGCTCCAACGTGCGCAGCGCGTCGTCGCCCCGGAACGCGGTGAACCCGAACGACAGGAGGACCACGAGGGAGGCGGCGATCCACCCGGGCAGCGCGGGGTCGGGCGACTCCGAGTCCGACAGGCGCAGCCGCGACGCGAGCGGGTCGGGGTACGCGGCGGCGAGCAGCAGCCCGGTCGCGAGGCCGCCGAGGTGGGCCGCGTTGTCGACCGGGACCCAGTCGAGCGCCCACAACACGATGCCGATCCCGAGCGTGAACCCCACCGCTCGCCGCAGGCGGGGCTGCAGGGTCCCGAGCACGTGCTGCAGAGTCTCCTCGCCGTACGAGGCGCCGCCCAGCAGCACCCCCGCGAGGCCGAGGATCGCGCCGGAGGCGCCGACCGCCACCACGTAGCCGCTGTTGAACGCGGCCGACGCGGCCGACGCGGCCACCCCCGACACGACGTAGAACGTCACCATCCGGCGGCTGCCCCACAGCTGCTCGACCAACGCCGCGAGCTGCACCAGCGCGATGCCGTTCAGCAGGAGGTGCAGCAGGCCGTGGTGGAGGAACATCGGCATCACCAGCCGCCACAGCTCCCACGCCTCGGCGACCCGATCGGCCCGCATCCCGCCGAGGCGGATCTGCGCGGTGAGGTCGGTGCCGCCCCCGAGGGCGACCTCGAGCACGAAACACGACGCCGTCGCGGCGGCGATCCCGACGGTGGCCGGGAACCGCGACACGATCCCCGACACGGAGCGAACCGAACCCATCCGCACCTCATACCCATGGCACGGGGGTGGGCGCGAGGGGGGATTTTCGTGGCTCGGGTGGACCCGACCCGCGCCCGTGCAGTAGAACACGGAGGTGCGCAACTCCACCGTGCTCGTGGGCTGCTTGTTCGGGGTCGGGACTGCCCTCGCGTTGATCGCCCCGATGTACGTCGCGATCCCGTGGCGACTGCTCGACGACTGGTCGTACGTGCCCGTGTCCACCGCGATGTGGGGGTTCGTGGCCGCGTTGTTGGTCCCGGTGGCGGCGGGCTTCCTGGGCGCGGCCCAAGACCCGGACGCGGCGGTGCGCAGCGGCACGACCGCCGGGTTCCTCGCGGCGGCGTTCGGGTGGATGACGATGGCGCTCCCCGCCAGCGAGGTTCAGGCGGTCGAGACGCTGCTCGAGGTGGTGCGGCTCGGCGAGTCCGTCGAGGGGGCGATGGCGTCCGCCGCCGCCGATTCGCTGCTCGCGAGCGCGTGGTTCCCGGTGGTGGCCGGGTTGATGTTGCTGGTGATGGGCCCGTCCCTCGGCGCGATCGGCGGCGTGTTGTACGACCTGTGGGCCGGCACGACGGGGCGGGTGACCCGCACCGCCCACCGCTCGGCCGTCCCGATGGCGGGGCTCGCCACCACCCTCGCGTGCGCCGCGTTCGTCGCCGCGTGGACGCTGCAGGTCGACGTGGTCGTGCTGCCGAACCTCGGGCGGCCGGTCGACTGGATCCGCCGCTCGATGTTGTCGGCGCCGCTGGTGGTCGCCGCCGTGTTCGCGAGCTTGTACCTCGTGTGGGCGGTCCGCGACGCGTTGCTGCTGTGGAAGAACCGGCTCCGCCTGTTCGCGGCGATGTGGGGCGGCGCGGCCTCGATGCTCGCGTTCCTGGTCCCGATCGTGTTCTGCGCGGTGTACCCCCAGTCGATGCTCACCCCGGTGCCGTGGGCCGTGCTGTTCGCGCTGGGGATCGTGTTCCTGGCAGCGGTGATCGGCGGCGCGCGGTCCGAGGTGTTGCTCGAGCCCGAGGCGCGCACGTTCGGCGAGCACCTCGGCCAGGGGCTGCAAGTAGGACTGGTCACCGTGGGCACCGCGTTGTACACGGGGTTCGCGCCGGTGGCCGGGGCCTGGGTGGTCGCGTTCCCGTACGTGCGGGCGTTGCTGTCCGACGCCGTGTTGGTCCAGGTGAGCACCGAGGCCCAGGTGCGGTGGGTATTCCAGCTCCACTGGGGTGTGATGGTCGCCGTCCCGGTGCTCGCGCTCGGGTACGTGTTCGGCGCGGGGCCGTTCTGGCTCGTCGTCCGCGCGTACGGCGGTCGGCCGCCCTCCGGCGATTGAGGCGGGGCGGCGTTGGGGCTCTGCCGTCCGGCGTGTTAGGGTCGGCGCGGATGCTGCCCCCTCCGCCCGAGCTCCCCGAGCGCGCGCCGCGCTTGGCGGACGGACGCTACGTCCTGCTGGCTCGGATCGGCCGCGGCGGGATGGCCGGGGTGTATGCAGCGTGGGACCTCGAGGTCGAGGAGTGGCGCGCGATCAAGGTGCTCCTGCCGAAGCAGGCGCGCGACGACTCGCTGCGCGCCCGGTTCGAGCGAGAAGGCGCGACGATGATGTCGCTGCACCACCCGAACCTGGTGCGGGTGTACGAGGTCGGCTCGGGCGAGAAGCTCCCGTTCTTGGTGATGGAGCTGATCGGGTCGGGGTCGTTGTACCGCTGGACCAAGACCTGGGGGGCGATGCCCCCTCGGATGGCGGTCGAGGCGATGATCCAGCTGTGCGAGGGGCTCACCGAGGTCCACGGGTCGGGGGTGGTGCACCGGGACATCAAGCCGCGCAACGTACTGATCGACTGGAACGGGGTGTTGAAGCTCACCGACTTCGGCATCGCCCAGCTCGAGGACTCCCACGACACGCGGACCGGCCTCGCGATGGGCACTCTCGGGTTCATGTCGCCCGAGCAGCTGCACGACTCGAAGTCGGTCGACCTGCGCACGGACATCTACGCGATCGGCGCCACGTTGTGGACCCAGCTCACCGCGCGCAAGGCCCGCGACCTGTTCCGGCTCGAGGACAAGCCCGACCTGATGGAGGGCGTGCCCGAGGTGGTGCAGCCGCTGTTGCTGCGGTGCCTCGCGTACGAGCGGGAGGACCGGTATGCCTCGGCCCGGGCGCTGGCGTCGGCGCTGGGTGAGCTGTTCGCACACCTGCCCGAGGATCCGCCCGAGACCCCGCCGCTGCCGCTGAACCTGTCGTTGTCGTTCAAGAGCAAGCCGGAGAACACGTTCTCCGAGATCCTCACCACGATGAACCCCGACGACGAGCCCCAGAGTGAAGGGGACGACGGGCTCGTGTCGATGCCGCCCGGGTCGACGCCGCCCCCGTCGAGGCCGCGGCGGCCGAGCGTGGCGCCTCCGCCCCCGGAC
>JBEBJC010001480.1:0-1632 GCA_040080105.1 Myxococcota bacterium | reverse complement strand
GCCCGGGCCGCGGCGAGCACGAGCGCGAGCGGCACCCCGTCGAGCGCGTCCACCAGGGCGCGCACCGATGGCGCGGGCCACGGCGAGACCCCGGCGCGGACCAGCCGATCGCGGACCAACGCGCACGCGGCCTCGGGGTCGAGCGCCTCCACCGGCACCACCCGCTCCCCCGCGATCCGCAGCGGGACGCGCGAGGTGATCACCCAGGTGACCTCCGGGGCCGCCGCCGCCCACCGCGCGACCACCGCGCCGGCGGCGTCCGCGACCTGCTCGAGGTTGTCGAGCACCACCAGCGTCCTGCCGCGCGCCGCGGCGGCGTCGGCGACGTGAGACACCGGGTCGCGGGCGTCGATCAACGGGACGCCGAGGGCCGCCGCCACCCCGCGGGCCAGGCCCACCGCGTCGGCCGCCTGCTCGAGCTCCACCAGCCACGCGCCGGTCCACGTCGGGTCGGTGCGCAGCGCGGACAGCGCCCACTCGCGCGCGAGCCGGGTCTTGCCCGCTCCGCCCGGGCCGGTCAGGGTGACGATCCGGTCCGACCCGGACAGCAGCTGGGCCAGCAGCGCGTCCCGCCCGAAGAACGGGTCGGCCGGGGGGGTCACGTTCGTGCGGCCCTCCACCAGATCCCAGGTCGGCGCGGCCGACGCGACCGGCGAGCGCTCGGGGGTCGGGTGCGGCGAAGCAGCCGGGCGCAGGTCGATCGCGGCGCGCAGACCCGGACCGGTCGGGTGGAGCGCGCGCAGCTGCTCGAGCACCTCTGCCGCGGTCGGCCGCGCCGCCGGCGCCTCGACCAGCACCCGCCGCAACACCGGGGCGAGCCCCGGGACTGCCGCCGCGACCGCGTCGAACGTGCCCTGCTGCTCGAGCCACGCCACCGGAGCGCCGCGCAGCACGTCGAGCGCGCCGCTCCCCGGGAGGCGTCGCCCGGTCGCCGCGTAGACCAGGATCATCCCGAGCGCCCACACGTCGGCGGCCGGGGTGACCTCGAGCTGCCGGCGCGCCTGCTCGGGGGCCATCCACTGGGGCGTGCCGGCGAGGCTCCGGGCCGCGTCGCCGAGCACCAGCGCGATGCCGAGGTCCGCGATCTTCACCAACCCCACGGGGTCGAACAGCAGGTTGGCGGGCTTGATGTCGCGGTGCACCAGCCCCGGTCCACCCTCCGACGCCGGGCGATGGATGTGCGCGAGCCCGGCGGCGGCGTGCTCCCCGAGCTCGACCACCGCGCGCGGGGGCAGTGGTCCGCGGCCGATCACCTCCGCCAGGCTCGGGCCGTCCACCAGCTCCATCACGACGTACGGGCGCCCCTCCCACTCGCCGAGCTCCCACGTCTCCACCACGTGGGGGTGCTTGATCAGGCCGCCGAGGCACGCCTCGCGGGTCAGGCCGTCGCGGTGCGCCACCTCCGGCGCGAGCACCTTGATCGCGACCGGCTTGCGGAACCCTGCCGGGCCGAGCAGGGTCGCGCGGTAGACCCGCCCGGTCGCGCCCTCTCCGAGCAGGTCCCCGAGCACGTACCGACCGAGGCGCTCGACGCCGTTCACCCTCCCTCCGTGCGCGCATCGTACCCGGCGCGCCGGGGCGAGGGTATGACACCCGTACCTCCTCCGCTCCCCTCCCCCCTCCCTCTCCTTC
>JBEBJC010001479.1:0-1635 GCA_040080105.1 Myxococcota bacterium | reverse complement strand
GGGGGGGGGGGGGGGGGGGGGGCTTCCGGAGGATCGTCGATCCGCGCGGACGACAACGAGATCGGGCCGGTCGGTTCCGACCCGGGGGAGGACGAAGACATCGGAGCGCTCCGGGGCCCATTCGGCGTGGCGATCCGCCGACGGGGCACCCATCATAGGGCACCAGGGGCCGGCGGTCAGCGGTCCGCGCCCCACACCAGGTCGAACCTCGCGACGGCACCGGTCTGGACGACGCTCGCGCCCCTCCCCGCGGCGACGCTCGCCCCCGATCCGGTCCCCGATCCGAGCGGCACCTCGGTGAACCGGGCGATCCCCAGGTCCACGTCGAACCCGAGCGCCCACGAGATCGGCGCGGGCTGGGTCACGATCCACGCGCCGCGCATCGCCGCGTGCCCTGCGCTCGGCGAGCCGCCGACCCCGACCTCGAACGAGGCGCGCGCGCGGCGCACGCCGAGCGCGGCGTGGGCCTGCGGCAGGGTGACGGTGGTGGGCTGACCACCCTCGACCTTCTGCAGCTGGAACACGCCGCCGCCGAGCCCGAACGACACCGACTCGAACACCACCGCCGGGCCGAGGTACCCGCGCGGCAACAGCGTGGGCGCGACCTCGGCGGTCGGCTGCCCGGCCACCGTGCGCACCGCGGGGACCACCACCGGCAGGGCGCCGTCCCAGAACAGCCCGCCGTGGTCGGCGACCGGCTGCCAGCCGCGGGTGGTCAGGGCGGAGGCGGCGCCGAAGTGGTCGGCGTCGGCGAGGTAGGTCCCGGGCTCCTCCACCAGCTGGCGGGCGTCGAACAGGCCGAACGCGAGCCCCACCGCCCCGCGGCCGACCGGTTGCCAGGTCGGGTCGGGCTTCTCGATCTCCACGATCGTGGGCGGCTTCTCCACCAGCCACTCGGCCGGCACCTCGGTGGTGACCGCGCCGTCGAGCCACACGGTGCGCCACTCGCCGTCGCGCCACTGCTGGACCACGTGCTCACCGCCGAGCATCGGGACCTCGGCCCACAGCTCCCCGTCGACGAACAGGGCGGAGTCGGTGGGCACCCGGACCCCGGTCGACCGGGGGGGAATGGGTCGAGGGAGCTTCTGCAGCAGGTAGTCCGGCACCTGCTCGAGGTCGGGGACGAGCAACATCGCCGATCCCAGGGTGGGCTCCCACTCGGCCTTGCGCAGGTACCGGGCGATCGCCTCGTCGACCAGCAGCCGCGCGTAGGCGTCCTTGGGCAGCTGGTGGTCGAGGCACCGCACCTGGTCCACGAACTCGGCGAACGCGCGCTGGTGCGCGAGCAGATCGTCGTCGGCCAGCGCCCGCTCCGACCGACCGACGAGCGCGCGCAGGTCGAACTCGGTGAACGGCGCCTCACACGGGACCTCGGCGGACGCCGCCGCTCCCCACCCGAGCGCGATCACTTGACGACCCAGCACTTCATCAGCGCGTTGCTGCACTTCACGGTGACCTGCTCCCCCGGGGTGACGTACAGCGCGTCGGGTTGGACGACCCACGCGCCGTCGAAGAACCCGCGGATCTCGTACGTGCCGGCCGGCAGCCGCCCCGCGCGGTACGTGCCGGGCCGGCCTCGGAACTCGCCCAACACGCCGCCCTGGACCGCGACCACCGCGTCTGCTCGGGGGGACG
>JBEBJC010001478.1:0-1636 GCA_040080105.1 Myxococcota bacterium | reverse complement strand
ACCCGCGGGCACCCCCGCCCACACGAACGCCACGATCTTGTGGGTGGCGGGGTCGAGCCCGAGGATCTCGAACGTCTCGGGGTCGCGGGTCGGGCCGCCGGTGCCCCACTTCGACCCGACGCCGTCGGCGGTGAGGGACAGCAGCAGGTTCTGCACCGCCGCCGCGCAGGTCGCGTAGTCTTCCTCGACGCGGCCGGGATCCGAGGCCAGCACCTGTGCGACCACGATCAGCCGGTCGGGGGTGGCCATGTCGGCGCGGACCGCCTGCTCGAGCTCCGGGCTCGGCCCGCGCTTCGCCGACTTCAGCCGCATGCCGACCTGCACCAGGCGCTCGCGGGCGGCAGGCCCCGGGACCACGAACCGGAACGGCCAGGTCGTCTTGTGGTTCGGCGCGAGGATCGCGGCGGCGAGGGCGCGCTCGACGACCTCTTCGGCCACGGGCCCGACAGAGAACCGGTGGACGGTGCGGCGGGCGCGGATCGCTTCGTGCAGGTTCATCCCACCGGGGTATCCGGTCGGTGCGGAGGCAGCATGGCGTGGTGGGCCGAGGGTGGTGTGTTCATGTACATCGTCGCCGCGAGCGCCGCGCTGACCGGCTTGGGCGTGGGGATCGCGTTCCTGCTGTCGGTCGCCGCGTGGTTCGTGCGGGTCCTGCGGGTGCCGGCGCGGATCCTCGGGATCTTGTCGGTGCTCGCCACGCCGCTGCCGCTGGTGGTGGGGGTCGCCGGGTGGATGTACAGCCGGAGCGTGGTCGACGCTGCCCTGCTGGCGGTCGACCCCGCGCAGGCCGACATGATCCGGGAGGTCGGGTACGCCGAGGCCCGCCACGTGCTCGACCTGGGCAGCGGGCTCACCTGCCTGCTCGTCGCCGCCGCCGCGGTGGGGGCGTTGATCGCGCTCAGCGTGCCCGCCCCCCCGCAGGACGACGACGAGGGCTAGGTGCAGCACGCGAGCGGCATCGACGCCTGGCGCGGGCTGTCGGTCGCGCTGGTGGTGCTGCACCACGTGGCGATCCGCCTGCCGCTGGCGGACAGCGCGCTGGCGGCCGTGGTCCCGGCGCGCGCGCTGTCGGCGGCGAACTGGAACGGGTACGAGGCCGTGTGTGTGTTCTTCGTGATCAGCGGGTTCCTGATCACCACCCACACCCTCGACCGCGACGGCGACGCGCGGTCGGTGCGGCCGGCGCCGTTCTGGGTCCGCCGGTTCGCGCGGATCGCGCCGCCGCTCGCGGTGGTGGTGGCGGTGCTGTCGGCGCTGCACCTCGCGGGGGTCGAGCACTACGTCATCCAAGACCCGGATCAGTCGCTGCTCGGCGCGATCGTGTCGGCCTCCACGCTGTGGTTGAACTGGTACGAGGGCCACACCGGGTACCTGCCCGGCGGGTGGGACGTGTTGTGGTCGCTGTCGGTGGAGGAGGTGTTCTACCTGGCGTTCCCGCTGGTGGTGCTCGCGTGTCGGGACGAGCGGGTGCTGGCCGGCGTCGGGTTGGCGTTCGCGCTCACGATGCCGGTGACCCACGGGTGGAACCACGACCTGCCGATCTGGCGGGAGAAGCACTACTTGCCGGGGATGGCGGCGATAGCACTCGGGGTGGCGACCGCGGTGGCGGCGCGGCAGTCGTGGCTGTCGCCGGCGG
>JBEBJC010000006.1:0-33604 GCA_040080105.1 Myxococcota bacterium | reverse complement strand
GGGCGTGGTGGGCATCGTCGGTTCGCTGGCCGTCCTCGCGACGCGCGGCGCGCTGGGCATGTCGATCGGCGCGGGTGAGACGCCGGAGCCGGTGTGGGCCAGCGCCCTCACCACGGTGGCCGTCCAGGTGATGCCGATGCTCACCGTGATCGGCGTGCTGGTGCGCAACAAGCGCTAGTCGGCTCGGGGAGTACCCGCGGGTGAGGGGATGGGGCTGCAGTAGCCCTCCGGGCGGATCCTTCGCGGTAACCGAGCGAGACCCGAGTTCCGCGCCCCGGATCCGAACAGGAGCCTGGAGGGTGCGTGGCCCACACCTATCAGCGACAGTCGATCACCTCCGAGCTGGCGCGCACGTTGATCGCCGGGGCCGAGGAGCGAGCGCGGCAGCTCGGGATGGCCATCGCGGTGACGGTGGTGGACGAGAGCGGCATCCTCAAGGCGTACGCCCGCATGGACGGGGCGCCCCTCGTGGCCGAGGGGGCCTCGCGGAAGAAGGCCCTCACCGCGGTCGGGTTCGGCCTGGCCACCGGCGCGGCCTGGTACGAGATGATCCACCGGGATCCCATCCTGCTCCTGGGGGCGCCGCAGCTCGACGACTTCATCCTCCTCGGCGGGGGCGTGCCCGTGTCGGTGGACGGGCAGCTGGTCGGGGCGATCGGGGTGAGCGGCGGCCACTACCAGCAAGACGAGGACTGCGCACGCTCGGCGCTGCAGGCAGCGGGGCTCGGGTCCCCCGGATGAACGACGACCGCCGCGCGGTCCTGCAGACCGTGGAGCGCCTGTCCTCGATCGCGGGGGACTTCGCGACGGTGACGGACCTCCGGTCCCTCGCGGCGCAGGTCGAGCGCGCGCTCGAGTCTCTGGTCTCGGTCGAGTACCACGGCTTGTACCTGTGGGACTTCGAGGAGAACCGCCTGCGGCTGCTGGTGGCGCGCGGGTTCTCCGAACAGGAGCGGAGCTGGGCCGAGGTGACCGCGTGGGATCGGCACCCGGGGGCGGTGTTCCGCTCCCGCCGCGACCTGCTGGTGCACGACACCGAGTCCGACGGCCAGACGGAGTCCAGCCCGCGCAGCTTCGGGGTGCGCTCTCGCCTGTTCATGGCGGTGACCTCCGGCGACGTGTCCCTCGGCGTGTTCGGTCTCGCCTCGTCCCGCCCGCACCAGTTCTCCGACGAGCACGTCACCATCCTCCGGTTCATCTGTCGCCTCACCGGCGCCGTGTACGGGCAGTTCATCGAGCGGACCGCCCGCCAGCGCGCCCAGCACGATCTCGCGTCGGCGGCGCGGCGCCTGGCGATGGTCGTCGGCACGCTCCCGGTGGGCGTGGTCGCGGTCGACCGGCGTGGGAACGTCACCCTCGCGCAAGGGGCGGTGATCGACGACCTGGCCTGCCCGGTGGCGATCCTCGACCAACCGGTGTCCGAGGTGTTCGCCCCAGCGATCGGAGCGGCGGTGGAGGCGGCCGCCGACGGTGGGCTGGCCGTGCGGACCCACGCGGTGGGCGACCGGCGGTTCGAGGTGCGGGCGCAGGGACACGCCGAGGGCACCACGCTGCTGATCCACGACACCACCGCGCACCACGCGACCCTGCGCGAGCTGGAGCGCGCTCGAGACGACGCGCTGTCCGCGACCCGGGCGAAGAGCACGTTCCTCGCCACGATGAGCCACGAGCTGCGCACGCCGTTGAACGCGATCATCGGCTACGCCGAGCTCGCGATGGAGGAGAATCCGGACTCCCCGGCGTCGGTGGAGCTTCGGACCATCGTGCGATCTGCCC
The DNA here is from genome assembly GCA_040080105.1 of Myxococcota bacterium. Classification (GTDB taxonomy): domain Bacteria; phylum Myxococcota_A; class UBA796; order UBA796; genus JACKER01. The sequence goes on along the minus strand of JBEBJC010000006.1, from coordinate 31,828 downwards.
GCCAGCTGCTCCAGCTCATCGACGACATCCTCGACCTGTCGAAGATCGAGGCGGGCGCGCAGAGCCTGCACACCGAGCAGGTCGACGTGCGCGAGGTGGTGCAGAGCGCGGTGGCGCTGGTCCACCCGCAGCAGACCCGCAGCGGCAACACCTTCGTGGCGCACGTCGGCCCCGAGGTGGGCACGGTCAGCGCCGATGTCCAGGCGCTGCGCAGGATCCTGGTGAACCTGCTCGGCAACGCGCACAAGTTCACCCGCGGCGGGGAGGTCCGGCTGGAGGTGGCCCTCGAGGAGCAGCGAGTGGTGTTCTCGGTCCGGGACACCGGGATCGGGATGAGCGAGACCGAGGCGCGGCGGGTGTTCGACGCGTTCACCCAGGCCGACTCCTCCACCTCGCGCAAGTACGGCGGGACCGGCCTCGGCCTGACCATCACCCGCCACCTGGCCCGGGTGTTGGGCGGCGACGTCGAAGTGACCAGCAGCCCTGGGGTGGGCAGCACGTTCCGCGTGTGGCTCCCGCGCGACCCGGACAGAACACCGACATGACCTCGTTCGTGGATCGATACGCGGACATGTCCGCTGCATACGCCAAGTTCAGGCCTCGGTATCCCCTGGCCCTGTTCGACGCGGTCGCGGGCTGGTGCGAGCGCCACGACGGCTGCTGGGACTGCGGCACCGGCAGCGGACAGGCGGCGACGGCGCTCGCCCGCCACTTCGAGCGGGTGGTCGCCACCGACGCGAGCGAGCAGCAGCTGGCCCACGCCGAGGCCCACCCGCGGGTCGAGTACCGGTGCGAGAGCGCCGCGGAGTGCTCGTTGCCCGACGGGTCGGTGGACCTGGTCACGGCGGCGTCCTCCGTGCACTGGATGGATCTGGCGCGGTTCTATGCCGAGGTCCGCCGGGTGCTCCGCCCCGGCGGGGTGGTCGCGCTGTGGACCTACGGCGTGGTCCCACAGGTGTCACCGGAGGTCGACGAGGTACTCCACACCTACGCGAACGCGGTGCTGGGCCCGTACCAGCCGCCGGAGCTCGCGGTGGTGCACAGCGGGTACCGCGAGCTGTGGTTCCCGTTCGACGAGCTGTCGTGCCCGCCGTTCGCGATCGACACCCACTGGACGCTGGCCGACCTCGTGGGGGCGATCGAGACCTGGTCGGCGGCCGGGCGGTATCGACGGGAGCGCGGGACCCCCCCGTCGCTGGAGGTGCTCGAGCCCCTGCGCGCCGCCTGGGGTGACCCCGAGCGCCGCCGCCCGGTCCACCTGCCGCTCCACCTGCGGATCGGCCGCCGATAGCGGGCTGCGGGAGCCCGATTGCGAGTGACATCGTCACGCCGTCCCGGTGACCCCGCAACCCCTCGGATTGCTCGCGTGGACGCGGCGTTCATCCGAAAGTCCCCGTCGCATCCCAGACCGACCACGGGACCACCGGCAACCCGCTCTCCACCGCGGTCAGGACCTCCAGCACCTCGGGCGCCCGCAGCGGCAGGGCCCGGAGCTCGTCGAGCGTGACCCAACGCGCCTCGCGGGTGTGGTCGTTCGCGGTCGTCCGTGGTGCGGCCTCCCCGAGGGCCTCCGCCGCCACGAACACCCGCACCCGACACCCGAACTCGGTCGGGCGGTGCTCGACCCGCAGGAGCCCCGTGACTTCGACGTGGACACCCGACTCCTCCAGCACTTCACGGCGCGCGGCGGTGGCGATGGGCTCGGCGGGCTCGACCCGCCCGGCGGGCAGGAACCACCCGTGGTGGTGGAGCTCGTGGACGACGAGGTAGCGCCCGCCTCGCCGGACCACCGCCAGCACGATCCAGTGCGTGGGGATCGGCCCTCGACCGGGCGGAGGAGCGCCGGTCTGGAGATCCATCGCCCGCGCGACGAGGGGCACGATGGCGGTGAGCGGCTCACGGTCGGTCCCCCGACGAAAGGCTGCACACTGGACGTAGTGCCGGAGCCAGACGTCGGGACCCGCCACCACCCCGAGCCGCTCGATCTTGCGGCGGGTGCCGTCGTGGACGGGATCCTCGTCGTCCACTAGCACCCAGGGACCGTCCGTCGGGTCCAGTGGGTCGTCCCGTCCATAGACCCCGTCGAGAAGCGAGCTCAGACCCGCAGCCGCGACCGCGGCCCGCTGCACGTCGCCCGGTCCGTTCGTGAGGACGACGGTCCGATATCCGCGAGCGCCGAGCGCTCGAAGGAACGGCGACGCCGACGGGCGGAGCTCCTCGCCGAGGAGCGTATGGTCCAGATCGATGTACACGGTGGGCATCGCGGAACTGTATCCGAGGGGCCTCGTGCGGGGCTGTCCGCCGGCTGCGCGGAGGTCGGGATGGCCGTCGAGTAGGGGTGGGCACCGAACCAATTCAACCAGTTGGTTGACAAAGCCCTCCCGCGCCCTTAGCCTGCCCGTGTTCAACCAAATGGTTGGATACAGGAGGACGACATGACCGCCGTCGATCCGCTGTCGCGGGTGTTCTCGGCGCTGGCCGACCCCACCCGCCGGGACATGGTCGCCCGGCTGACCTTGGCCGACGCCACGGTCAACGAGCTGGCCGAGCCGTACGACGTGTCGGTCCAGGCCGTGTCCAAGCACCTGCGGGTGCTGGAGGACGCGGGCCTGGTCAGCCGCCGGCGGGACGCCCAGCGTCGCCCCGTCCACCTCGAGGTCGAGGTGTTCGACCTCGTGACCACATGGATCGAGCGGCACCGCCGCCGGGCGGAGGAGCGCTACCGGCGCCTCGACGCCCTGTTGGCCGAGCTGCCCGACGAAGAACCCCAAGGAGGAGCCCAGTGAACGAAGCCAAGGTCATCGTCGACGAGAAGGTACCGGTGGTGCGGATCGTGCGCGAGTTCGACGCTCCGCCGGAGAAGGTGTTCCGCGCCCACGTCGATCCCCAGCTGTTCGCCAAGTGGAACTGGCCCGCAGACACCTCGGTCCAGTTCGATCACTTCGACTGCCGGACGGGCGGGGCGTACCGGATCACGATGTCGGGGCCCGAGATGTCGGGCAGCGTGCACGGGTCGTTCCACGACGTGATCCCGAACGAGCGGATCGTGCAGACCTTCTCCCCCGACGCCTTCCCCGACCTCGTGGTGTTGGAGAAGCACACCTTCGAGGACCTCGGCGGTGGGCGCACCCGGCTCACGGCGCAGTCCCTCGTCGACAACTTCGAGCACCGCGACGCGTTCATCGACGCCGGGCTGCCCGAGGGCTACACGCGCCTCGACCAGCTGTTGGCCGAGATGTAGCGACCTGCGGGCGGGGGCGGACGCGGCCGGGGACCGATCGGTCGGCGCGAGTGCGTTGACGGTTCGCGCAACTCATAGTATACGCATACTATGAATCAACGGTCCGACCAGAAGGCAGAGAGCAGAACCAAGATCGTGGAGGCCGCCGCACGAAACCTCCGCGAGCGTGGGCTGTCCGGGACCAGCGTCGACCGCGCGATGCGCGGCGCCGGGCTCACGGTCGGCGCCTTCTATGCGCACTTCCGCAGCAAGGATGAGCTGCTGTCGCACGCCTTCGCGGCGGCGATGGACGAGATGGAGGGCGTGATGCGGCGCGCGGCCGGCGGAGGCACCGGCCGGGCGGTCCTGATACCGGTCTCGACGGCCTACTTGAGCGAACGGCACCGGGAAGCGGCGCACGAGGGTTGCCCGTTGCCGGCGGTGGCTGGCGAGGCGGCCTCGAGCCGCGACCCCGGCACCCACGAGCGGGTCGCCCGTGGCCTGTCCACCCTGCGCGACCGCCTCGTCGCGCTCGGCGGGGGCGAGATCGACCCCCCCACCGCTCTGGCGCTGTGTGGTCTGCTGGTCGGCGGGCAGATCTTGGCCCGTGCCACTCGCGGCACGCCGCTCTCGGACGAGCTCCTGGCGGCCTGCAGAGCCGCCGCTGTGCGGCTCCTGCGGCCGGACGGCCCGTGATCGGGGACCCCCCGAGCGCCGAGCACCCTCGCACACCCCACCAGGAGCCCAGATGACCGATCCCACCGACCCCACCGACCCCCTCGTGCTCGTGATGGGCGCAACCGGCAAGACCGGCGGCGCGGTGGCGGCGCAACTGCGGAGCCGCGGAGTCGCGGTCCGGGCCATGGTCCGTCGCCGCGATGGGCGGGTCGCCGATCTCGAGCGATTGGGCGCTGAGATCGTCGAAGCCGACGCCTTCGATCCACGCGCGGTCGGGGAGGTGTTGCGAGGGGTCCAGCGGGTGTACTACTGCCCGCCCTGGCACCCTCACATGTTGCAGAGCGCCGTGGTGCTGGCCACGGCGGTCCGCCGGTCCGACGTACAAGTCGTGGTGGGGTTGAGCCAGTGGTTGGCCAGCTCGCACCACCCGTCGCTCGCGACACGCCAGAACTGGCTGGCCGACCACCTGTTCGACCAGCTCCCAGGGGTCGCGCACGCGACCATCAGCCCGGGGTTCTTCGCCGACAACTACCTCTCCCTCATCGGGTTCGCCTCTCAGCTCGGTGTGTTCCCCATGCCGCTGGGAGCCGGTCGCAATGCCCCACCCTCCAACGAGGACATCGCCCGGGTCGCGGTCGCGGCGCTGCTCGATCCCCAGCGACACGCGGGCAACACCTACCGTCCGACGGGTCCGGCGCTGCTCTCCGGACCGGACATGGCCCAGATCCTCGGCGAGGTGCTCGGGCGGCGCGTGCGCCACGTGGAGATGCCGCGGTGGATGTTCGCCAAGGCGCTCCGGGTGATGGGCCCGCGGTTCGGGCTCGACGCGTTCCAACAGACGGGGCTTCGACACTACCTCGACGAACATGCCCTCGGCGCGTTCGAGCGGGGCGCGCCCACCGATCACGTGGAGCGGGTCGCGGGCGTCCCAGCGGAGGACTTCGCCACGATCGCACGCCGATACGCCGCTCGACCGGAGGTGAAGCGAACCGTGGGCAACTTCCTCTCGGCAGTCGTCGACTTCCTCCGGATCGGGGTGACGCCCGCCCTCGATCTGGACCGCGTGGTGGCGAGCCAGGCGCACCCTCCGGTCGTTGGCCCGGTGCTGGCGGCCGAGTCGGCGGTGTGGGCGGACGAGCGCGACGCCATCACCCACTCCGCGACCGGGTGAGGCGCACCGCCGCGCGGACGATCGCCCGCGCGCACGGTACGGACCGCGCGGAGGTCCGGATGGCCGTCGAGTTGTGGTGGGGCAGCGGAAGCACGCCGGCGTGGCGCGTGCAGCTCGGGTTCGCGGTGAAGGGCGTGCCGTACGAGGGCCATCAGATCTCGTTCTCCGACCGGGACACGCGCAAGCCCGAGTACCTCGAGATCCACCCGCGGGGGAAGGTCCCCGGGATCCGCGACGGCGGCTACACGTTGAACGAGTCGCTCGCGATCCTGGCGTGGCTCGACAAGAAGCACCCCGAGCCGGCGTTGTTCGGGCACACCGCCGAGGATACCGGCCAGGTGTGGCGGTGGTGCCTCGAGTACGAGAACCACGGCTCGCCCACGTTCGGGGCGGTCGCGCGCCCGATCGCGTTCGGGCGCGCCGAGGCGGAGGCCGAGGCGGTGCGGGCGGCGATCCCCGCGGTGCACGACGAGCTCGCGCGGTTCGCGAGCGCGGTCGACGGCGGGCGGTGGCTGGTCGGTGGCGCCGTGTCGGCTGCGGACCTCGTGTGGTACACCGGGATCGCGTTCCTGGTCCGCGCGGCGACCCGCCCGGCGGCCGCCGCGTTCGACCTCGGGGTGGCGCCGTTCGCCGAGCGGTGGCCGGCGATCCTCTCGTGGGGACGGAAGGTCGAGGCGCTGCCCGGGTTCGACGCGACGATCCCGCCGCACTGGCTCACCGGCGAATCGCCGTACCCGGCCCGGTGGCGCTGACCGGACGGTCGCGACCGGTGCCGGCGCCTGCCTCGGCGGGGTAGGGGACCGGGCGGTCCCCACCGCAGGAGCCCATGTCCTCACTGCCTCTGTTCCTGGTCGTCGCGTCTCGGGCCGCGGAGCCCGCGGTCGCGGTGGGGCTCGGGTCCCCCGCGTCGTCCACCCTGTCGGGCGGGGAGTCCGCTCGATACACCGTGCGGCTCGAGGCCGGCGACAGTGCCCTGGTGCGCGTGCTCCAGCGCGGGGTCGACGTGTCGGTCACGGTCACCGATCCGGCGGGCAGCCCCCTGTCGGTCGTCGACTCGCCGAACGGCGCGTGGGGCCCGGAGTGGGTGCGGTTCGACGCGGTCGTGGCCGGCGACTACCCGCTCGAGGTCCACGCGATCGAGCCCGAGGCGCCGGAGGGGAGCTTCGAGGTCCGGGTGATGGCCGAGGGACCTCGGCCCACCACCCCGGAGGCGCAGCTCGACGCCGCGCTGGCGCAGTACGATCAGCCCGACGGGCCGGGCGTGGCGATCTCGGTCCAGCGGGACGGCGAGGTCCTGTACCGGAAGGGATTCGGCCTGGCCGACCTCGAGCACGACGTCCCGGTGACCCCGGGCTCGGTGTTCCACGTCGCCTCGGTGTCGAAGCAGTTCACCGCGTTCGCCGCGCTACTGCTGGTGGCGGAGGGGCGCCTGTCGCTCGACGACGACGTCCATCGGTACCTCCCCGAGCTCGCGGTGGCGGCGCCGATCACCGTACGGAACCTCGCCCAGCACACGAGCGGGCTGCGCGACATCGACGAGCTGCTGCGCCTGTCCGGCGCGCGCGAAGGCGACCCGGTGTCGCAGGCGGAGGCGGTGGCGCTGCTGTGCCGGCAGGTCGGCACGAACTTCGCGCCCGGCTCGACGTTCGAGTACAGCAACTCCGGGTTCATCCTGCTGGCCGAGGTGGTGCAGCGGGTGTCCGGCTTGCCGTTCCCGCAGTTCGCCGAGGAGCGGATCTTCCGCCCGCTCGGGATGACCCACACCCGGTTCGTCGACGACCCGCACACGGTCGTCGCCGACAAGGCCTGGTCGTACGGCTTTCGACCCGGCGGGTACCACCGGCTGCCGGTGAGCCACGGGCTGGTCGGATCGACCGGGCTGAACACCACGGTGGAGGACCTGGCGCGGTGGACGAGGAACTTCGAGTCGCCGGTGGTGGGTGACCGCGCCCTGCTCGACCTGCTCGAGCAGCCGGGCGCGCTGACCGACGGCACGCCGCTCACCTACGGGCTGGGGCTGGACCGCAGGACCTACCGCGGCGAGGAGTTGCTGTTCCACGGCGGCGGTGACGCAGGGTACCGCGCGTACGTCGTGCGGATCCCGTCGCGCCGGTTCAGCGTGGTGCTCACGTCGAACGCGGAGGAGCTGAACCCGCTGGAGGTGGCGCACCTGGCGATCGACGCGTTCGTGTTGGACGGGGTGGTGACCCCGGTGGACAAGCCGCGCAAGGTCCGCCGGTCCGAGTCGTACGCGGGGGTGTACGAGCTGTTCCCGGGGCAGCGGCTCACCGTGGCGGGCGGCCCCGAGTACTCGCTGCGGGGCGCCGCCGACCCCGAGGCCACCCCGATGATCCCGCTCGCGGAGCGCGGTTGGTTCTCGCTCGGCGACCCGTACCACCGCGTGTCGTTCCCGGCCCCCGGGACGCTGCGGTACCACGTGTACGACTTCACCTGGACCGGGCGCGCGGTCGTGCCACAGCCCGTCGACCCCGCGTCGGTCTCGCCCGGGGAGCTCGTCGGCCGGTACCGCAGCGCGGAGCTCGGCGTCGACGTGGTGGTCGCGGAGGTCGGCGGACAGCTCGTCGTGCGCCCGCCGCGCGCCGCGGACGTGCCGTTGTCGGCGTTCGAACCCGACGTGTTCACCACCCCCGAGGCGCATCTGTCCACGGTGCGGTTCGTGCGCGACGGCGGGCGGGTCACCCGCTGCCGGATCTCGGGCACCCGGGCGCGCGACGTGGTGTTCGAGCGGGTGCCGTGAGCTACGAGGCTCCGGAGGGAACCATGACCCGAGCCCTGGCTGTGTTCGTCACCCTTTCGTCGGTGCTCGCGTGCACCGGCGCCGCCCCCGAGCCGCCGACACCCGCGCCGGTCGCCGCGGCCCCGCCGCCAGCACCCGCGCCGCGGGCGAAGATCAAGGCCGGGCGAGGCAAGGCCGGCCGCGAGCGCCCCGCGAAGGACCCTCAGGCCAAGATCCCCGCCACCGGGGTCCCGGACCCGCTCGCTGGGCTCGACGCCGCTGAAATCTGCACCAGCGACGAGCTGCTGATGCTGAAGTACGGGTTCGACGCGCTGCAGGGCGGGAAATGCGCCGAAGTGTGTTGCCCCGAAGGGAAGGAAGAACATTGGTGCTGTGGGCTCGACTGGCCGTTCAGCGACGTCCCCAGCTGCGACGCGTACGCGTACATGCGGAACGGGATCTTCGCCCGGTACGGCTACCCGTTCACCGAGGAGAAGTGGAGCGAGGCGTTCGGCGCCGCGCCGTACTACCGGCGCCGCGAGGACTTCGACGCGGCCTGGTTGTCGCCGGTCGCGAAGCGGAACGTCGACGTGCTGAAGGACAAGGAGGACCGGCACGAGGGCTGCACCCCGTAGCGCGCCGGCTCACCGCCGAGGGTGGACGTACTCCAGGTCGTCGTGGGGGACCCCGCGAATCACGTCGTTGTCGGGCAGGATCCGCGTGAACTCGTACCCGCACTTCTCGAGCACCCGCGACGATGCGACGTTGCCGCGGGTGACGGTCGCGAACAGCGGCCCGACCCCCTCGGCGAGCAGGAACCGGGTCAGCGCGCCCACCGCCTCGGTGGCGTAGCCGCGCCCCCACGCGTCGGGGAACAGCAGGTAGCCCACGTTGATCGCGACCTGCGCCCCGTCCACCGACGCGTCCAGCTTCCCGACGTACGGGCCGTCGCGCAGGCGCACCGCCCACGCGAGCCAGGCCTCGTCGCCGCTCGGCGAGCGGCGGGTCGCCGCGAGGTGGGCCCACCGACGCCGCAGCCCGTCGAGATCTGCTGGGGGGCGGCCGGAGATCCAGGTGTACAGGTCGGGGTGCTGCAAGGGCCCGAACAACGGCTCGGCGTGGGCCTCGCCCAGCGGCTCGAGCTCGAGGCGGTCGGTCGACAGCGGCTGGTCGAGGGAGGACGGGTCCACCCGCGGAAGCTACCACCCCGGGCGGTCGGTCGGCGCTATGCTGCGCCATGATCCCGTGGCTCCCGTTCGCTGCGTCCGTCGCCGTTTACGCCGTCGCCCCGTCGGTGGTGTCGAAGCCCGCGCCGGTCGCGATCCTCGCCCTGTGGGTCGCGTGGCGCGGAGAGGGTAGCCCGGCGCGACTCCTCGCGGCGGCCCTCGCGGTGGACGCCGTCGCCGACGGGGTGATCGAGCGCACGTTCCTCGGTGGCCTGGCGGTGTTCCTGGTCGGCCACCTGCTCAAGATCGCGGCGTTCACCGCCGATCGACCGGCGCTGGCGCCCGCGCGTGCCGCGCCGTTCGCGGCGATCGCGGTCGGGGTGGGCGCGGTGGTGGTGCCCACCGCGGGCGCCCTCGGGGTGCCGGTGGCGGTGTACGCGGTCGCGATCGCGGCGATGGCGTGGCGGGCGGCGGCTCGCGTCGACGGGACGCCGATCCGGTGGCTCGGGATGGCCGGCGTGGCCCTGTTCTTGGTCAGCGACACGCTGCTCGCGGCGAACCGGTTCGTGGTGCCGCTCCCGCACGCCGACCTGTGGATCTTGTCGACCTACTGGGGCGCGCAGGCGCTGATCGCCCGCTCGGCGGTGCCCTGACGGGGCACGTCAGCGGAGCACACCGTACATCAGCGCGTAGCACATCTCCTGCTGCGTGTCCTCTCCCCAGGACACGTCCACCGGCGGATCGAACAGCTGCCGGGGGTTGTCGGCGGAGTTGTCGTAGGTGCAGCTCACCGACAGCCGCTGGCCCGGCAGGAACACGACCGGCTCGTCGAACCAGTACGTCGGCTGCATCGCGAAGTCGTACGAGTCCGACCGCGAGATGCACGAGCTGCCGCTGAAGTCGTACCCGGTGCCGAGGACGTGCATGTGCGGCATCACCCCGTACACGTGCAGCTCGGACTGGCCGAACCAGTCGCTCACCTTGAACGACAGGGTCTCGGTGTGGCTGGCCGCGCCTGCCGGAATGGTGAACGTGTCCGGGCCGACCGGGAGGTAGTACATCTCCTCCTGCACCTGGTCGGCGAGCATCAGCGCGTAACCGGGCTGATCCCCCACATCGGCCTCGCCCTGCTCGAAGTAGTGCATCTGCAGGATCAGCTGCGAGCCTTGCGTGATGCGCAGCCCGAGCCCCTCGTCGAGCTCGACCGCCCCTCCGGACGGCGCCCAGGCGTGGAACGCGCTCCACTCCGGCTCCGGCTGGACGTCCGGGCACCGCCAGGACCGCGACACCGAATCCTCCACCAACTGCTCGGATCCACCGTCGGGATCGACGAACAGCAGCGCATGGTGCGAGATCTCGGGCCGGTCCATCAGAAACTCGATCCCGGTGACGAACGTGGCGTCGACGTCGTCGTCGAGCAGGAAGCAGCGGTACTCGTTGCCGTCGACGAACTCCGGCACGTACGGGCCGGCGGTGCGCAACTCGACGTCGTGCCGCGGGAGCACCGGCGGGACCCACGGCGCCACCGTGTTCGGCTTCGTGAGGTCACCCGACGGTGTACCGGCGGCGACCCAGGCTCGCAGCGTGGGGACGAGCTCGTCGCTCACCGTCATCACCTCGTCGCCCTGGTACGGGTGGCAGTCGGGATCGGCGGCGGCGGGCGGCATCTCGCCAGCTTCGACCCGGTGGATCATCACCTCGGCCCAGGCCTTCGCGACCTCGTAGTCGAGGAAGTCGGTGGGGGCGAGCAGCGACGGGCCGTGGCACCGCACGCACGTGCCGGCCAACATCGGTCGGACATCGTCGACGAACGTCGGACCGTCCACCGGGGTGGGATCGACCGGCGGCGCGTCGCCGTCGCCAGGCTCCTCGTCCGCGCCGTTGCAACCGGCGATCACGGCCCACACGAACAAGGTCCTCATCGATCCTCCCACGCGGAATGTCGGTGGATGGACACCGGGCGGCCCGGTCCGGGTTACCGCCGCGGGTTCAGGCAGGTGGGAGGCGGGCGGAGGAGGAGATCGCTGGACCAGCCGTTCGACGGCGGCTGAGCCGCCCCGCTCAGTCGCACCCGGCGTCGATCCCGCCCCCGACCCTCTGGGTCACTGTCCAGCCGGCCTCGTTAAAGGTTCCGAGCCACACTTCCTCGTGATCGGCGAGCCACAACACCTGCTCCGCGCTCCGGGCCAAGGGGACGGGCAGGCTGGCGAACCGGCCTTCCAGCGGCGCCCAGGGACCAGCGACCCACCGGTCTCCCTCCCACCCGAGGACCCGGGCCTCGCAAGCCTCGAGCAGAGGGAGGTGGTTGTGTTGCACGACGCCCCGCCCGTGCACCTGGATCGCGTGGTCCCCGGCAACCCAGGTCGCGCAGTCCTCGACGGGGCTACCCTCCTCCTCGCTCTCGGCCGCGTCGCCGCAGTCCGCGACCGGCACGTCGCCCGAGGCGGTGCGGGTCAACGACTCGAGCGGCGGCGCGGTGGCATCAGCGCGGATCAACGCCCCGGTCCCTCCTCCGACCACCGGAAGAGCGACCACGTCGTCGTCGCACCAGCCCTTGATGCAGACCGGCGCCCCGAGGCGCGCCGGCCCGCTCGCCCAGGTGCTGTTCAACGGGAGGTCGCCCCATGCGGGCGGCTCCGTGGGCGGTAGCGGCTCGCCCCTGGTGCAGCGCGCGCCCGTCGACGTGTGCCCGTCGGTGACGGCCGCGATCAGGGCGATCTGGCCTGCAGGGACTGCCTCCCACGGGCGAGGTTGCTCCGGAACCGGCGGCGGAGCCACCGGGGAGGGCTCCGGGGCAGGGACCGGCGACGGCGACGGCTCGCTTCGAGGACCCGAGCAGCCGAGGGCGAGGACGAGGCCGACGCCGATCAGCCCAGAGGTTGGACCACGAATCACTTCGCCTCCGGCCGAAGTTACCAGGCGCCGCCTACCTCCGCCAGGGAGCGTGGCGCGTGCTGTAACGACCGAGGTCCGGCCGACTCTGGGACGGAGGAGGCTTCGATGGGGCACCGATTCGCAGAGATCGCGTTCACGCCACAGGTGCGGGCCGCCCAGACCCTGGAAGGCAGCCGCGGGGCCTACGAGCGCCACGAGTCCGGCCCGATGACCCACGATCGCCTCGGACCCGACGAGGTGGCCTTCCTGGCGGAGCGCGACAGTTTCTACCTCGCCTCGGTGTCGGAGACCGGTTGGCCCTATGTCCAGCACCGCGGCGGGCCGCCCGGCTTCCTGCGCGCGGTCGACGAGCAGACCCTGATCTTCCCCGACTACCGGGGCAACCGGCAGCTCGTGTCGGTCGGCAACGTGACCGGCGACGACCGGGTGTCGTTGATCGCGGTCGACTACCCGAACCGTGCCCGGATCAAACTCCTGGGCCACGCCGCCCTGGTGGCCGCCGACGAGCTGGCCCCGCACGAGCGATACACCGTCGCCGACCCGCGCCAGATCGAGCGGTACTGGCGGATCCGGGTCGAGGCCTTCGACTGGAACTGCCCGAAGGGCATCACCCCCCGGTTCACCGCGGCCCAGGTGGAGCGGGTCACGGCCGAGCTCCGCGAGCGGCTGGCCCGGGCCGAGCAGCGGGTCCGGGAGCTGGGTGGATGAGGTTCCAGCCGTTCCCGAAGACCCCGACCCGGCTGGACCGGGCGCCGGGCGTAGGCGTCCGCTTGGGGTAACCTCCGACCGGTGGAGGATCGGTGGACCCAGCCCGCGCGGCCGACGAGGCGATCGGGTTCTTGAATCGGTCGTTCGAGCGCGCCGGGCTGAAGGGCAGCCTCGCGCCGCGGGTGGTGAACCCGCGGACCCACGGCTGGCTGTGGGGCTTCGTACGCGGGGTCGGCGAGGCGAACCAGTGGTCCGACGCCGACCGGTATCGGTTCGAGGCCCAGGTGTTCGTGCACGTGTGGAGCGGCTCGCCGATGGGGGAGCAGCTCGGGATGGAGGCGCTGATCCTCGCGCGGGTCAAGCCGGACGCGATGGCGCGCGCGGTGGGGTTCGTGGAGCACCAGCAGAAGGGCGAGGCCGCCGCGGACGCGTTCCTCCGGTGGCTCGACGCGGTGCGTGGGCTCGACGCGTCGTTCGGCTGAGGGGCACTCGAGTTGACAGGGGTCGCCCGGGGGGCACCCCTCAGCGGACACGGGAGGTGGACCTTGTGGTGGTTGTCGTTGTCGGTCGCGCTCGCCGGGACCCCGCTCACCTTGGATCAACTCCGAGCCGACGACGCCGGCGCGCCCGAGGTCGCGGACCGCGCGGAGCACGATCGGCTGGCGTCGATCGAGAAGTTGAAGGGTCGGCTCGCTCGAGAGCCGACCGCCGAGGACCAGGCCGACCTGATGCTGCAGCTCGCGCAGCGGTACCTGGAGCAGGGGCTGTACCTGCGCGCCCGCGGCGACGCATCGGCGGACGAGTGGCTGACGCGGGCAACGAAGCTGTTCGAGGGGAACCTCCGGAACCACCCGACCCACCCGGGCAGCGACTCGGCGCAGCTCGGCCTCGCGCAGTGCCTGTGGGCGGTCGGCCGCCAGCAGGAGGGGATGGAACCTCTGAAGGCGCTGATCGAGCAGCACCCCGAATCGGAGCACGTCCCGGAGGCGTACGTTCGGATCGCCGAGTACTACGTCGGGGCCGAGCCCAACGGGTACAGAGCGCTGAAAGGCTACCTGAAGGCGACCACCTACGCCGAGGGCCCCGACTGGGCCTACGCGACCTACCGGCTCGGTTGGAGCTACCGCCAGGTCGGCGAGGTGGCTCTGGCGAAGGCGACCTGGCTCTCGCTGCTCCAGCGGCTCGATCGGGGGCGGCCGACCGAAGACGAGCAGCAGGTCCTCACCGCGACCCGCGCTGCCCTCGCCGAGTAGAGCCTGCACGCGAGCCCGGCGCCGAACTGGCCCTCACGCCCCGCAGTACCGCAGGTCCAGGTGGTCGGTCTCCACCGAGCCGTCGGCGTTCTGCCAGGTGACGTCGATCCGATCGCGGCCGGTGTCGCGGTTGCCCTCGTGGTCGCAGTCCGAGGCGTCGACCGTGAACGGAACGAGCCCGCTGAGCTCGGCGTACCGCCACTGGGGGTCGTCCATCTCCACCGACAGGATGGCGGCGGGCAGCGGTCCCTCCTCGGCGAACGCGTCGTTCAGCACGAACACGTCCCCGATCTCCAGCCGCACGTCGTACGGCAGGTCCGCCTCGTCGTCACTCGAGTCGTCGTCATCGTCGTCGGTCGACATCCCGGTGTCGGCGTCGGTGTCTCCGTCGGAGTCCGCGTCCGAATCGGCGTCGCTGTCGGCGTCGGTGTCCGAGTCGGTGTCTCCGTCGGTGTCTCCGTCGGTGTCTCCGATCAGGCTCGCGCCGCCCCGCGCGAGGTTCCGGTCGTGCAGCGACGCCTCGTTGCACGCGAGCAGGGCGAAGACGAGCGAGAGAGCGGCGGTTTGGTGGTACATCGTGGCCTCCGGGGTCGCCAGTGCAATGCCTCGAGGTCCGACGACCGATCGCGCTCGCGCGGATTCTTCCGGTTCTCGGAATTCTGAGCTTCGCGGGCTCGCCCTTCAACCGGCGCGAACGGCGAGGCAAGTTGTCGTACCCGGAGGACCTGGACCATGACGACACCCTCGACGCTCCACCTGTACGGCTTCCGCCTGTCGGGGCACGTCCACCGCGTGCGGCTGTTCCTCACGCTGCTCGGGATCCCGTTCGACGAGGAGGAGGTCGACCTGAAGGGCGGAGCGCACAAGCGCCCCGAGTTCCTGGCGCGCAACCCGTTCGGTCAGGTGCCGGTCCTCGACGACGGGCCGGTGACGCTGGCCGACAGCAACGCGATCCTGGTGTACCTGGCGGGGAAGTACGACGGCGCGGGGCGCTGGCTCCCGCGCGACCCGGTGGGCCAAGCGCTGGTGCAGCGGTGGCTCTCCGCCGCCGCCGGGCCGCTCGCCCACGGTCCGGCGCGGGCCCGCGCGAGCGTGGTGTTCGGCCGACCCCGCGACCCCGCCCACCTCGAGGTGGCCCGGGCGCTGTTCACCACGATGGAGGGCCACCTCGCCGGGCGCAGCTGGCTCGCGGCCGACCACCCCACGATCGCGGACATCGCGATGTACACCTACACCGCCCACGCGCCGGAGGGGGGCGTGTCGCTGGCCGAGTACCCGAACCTGCGCGGGTGGCTCGCGCGGGTGGAGGCGCTGCCCGGGTTCGTCGGGATGGCCCGCTCGCCCGCGGCCTGAGCGATGTCGGCTTCGAGAGCCGAAGGGTCGGTCCTCGGATCCCTGCGTCCCCCCCTCACCCCGGCCCTCTCCCCGCTGCCGGGGAGAGGGGGATCGGCGGTCGATCTAGGCCAGCAGCGTCTCGATCCGCTGGTCCCCGTGGTCCCCGAACGAGGTGAGCTCGGGGTGCCCCATCGCGTGGGCCAACGTCAGCAGCAGGTCCTGGTACCGGAAGCCGGTCAGGTCGACGAACCGCCCGCTGCGCAGCCGGCTCGTCGCGCCCGCGAGCACCACCCCCATGTCGGCCCGGCTGTGACTGAAGTCGTGCAGCCCGATCTCGTTGGTCCAGAACACCAGGGTGTTGTCGAGCACCGTGCCGTCGCCTTCCGGGATCGCCTCCAGCCGGTCCAGCAACCCCGCCACCTGCTCCGCCTGCCAGGTGTTGATCGCCAGCAGCTGGGCAGCGGAGTCGGGCGCGACCCCGTGGGCCACCGAGTGGGCGTCGTCGGTCGCCCCGGCCCACGTGTAGGTGGTGGTGTCCTGGGACCCCTTCATCACCAGCGTGGCGACCCGGGTGACGTCACACCGGAACGCCGCGGCGATGGTGTCGAGGTGGTGCCCGGTGGTCCGGTCGAACGAGAACGCCCCGGACGGCGCCGCGCCGATGTCGCACTGGCCGATCTCCACCGGGTGCAGCAGCGCCTCCTCCTGCGCCCGGAGCAACGTGAGGTGCTGGTCGAGGATCCGCCGCTCCCCTGGAGACAGCCGGGCAGCCAGCGCGGTCAGGTCGCCGGTCACGCTGTCCAACACCGACAGCTTCTGCGCCCGGCGGCGGGCGGCCACCGCCGGGTCGACCGAGGCGAGGTCGTACACCCGGTCGAACGCGCCCCGGGGGTCGGCCAGCGGCGGGATCGGCAGACCGGAATCCGAGAACGCGATGACCCCGTCGACGCTCGGCCACGGCTCGACCCCGAGCTCGAGCGAGCCCAGCGGGGTCAGGCCCTGGCTGTCGGCGGCCAGCACCTGGTCCAGGCTCGGCCCGCCGGTGGGCGCGAAGCTCGCGCCGGGCGCGGGCCGGCCGGTGAGGGCCTCGGTGTGCCCGGCGTAGTGTCCGTCGACCCCGGAGGCGCCGCGGGCGACCACCAGCTTGGCCTGGTGCCGCGCGAGCGGGGCCAGCACCCCCTGCAGGGTGAAGTCGGTCTCGGACCCGTCGGGGAGCCACTGGTCGCGCAACATCCCGTTCGCGGTGTACACGCACACGAACCGCAGCGGCGCCGCCGGCGCGGTCCCGCGGGACAGGCTCGGCAACATCGGCAGCGCGACCAGGCCTCCACCGAGGCCCGCGAGCACGCGACGACGACTCCAGCGGCTCATCGAGCCTCCTCGGGGACCACGCGGTGGAGGAACAGGTCGGTGCCGGTCAGCGCGAGGAGCGCCTCGTACACGCTGCCTTCGGACCGGGAGTCGAGCGCTTCGAGCGGGGCGGCGTCGACGTTCGGATCTTCGAGCCGACCGAGGCCGAACCGCAGCCACTGGCGGGCGAAGCACCGCCGCAGCTCCGGGGACGCGGCCACCACCTCGGCCACCGCGCGGCCTCCGGACAGCGCGTCGACGCCGAGGGTGGGGATCGCGCCGGACACGTCGATCGGCTGGCCGTTCTCTTCGGTCCGGGTCACCCCGAGCGCGTCGTACCCCTCGAGCGCGAACCCGATCGGGTCGAACACCGCGTGGCAGCCGGAGCACGCCGGGTCGGACGAGTGGGCGGCCCACCGCTCGCGGGTGGTCATCGCGTCGTCGAGCGGCGGCGGGGTGATGTCGAGGCCGGACGGGGGCGGCGCGAGCTCCTCGCACAGCAGCTGCTCCAGCACGTACACCCCGCGCAGCACCGGCGAGGTCTCGGAGAACTTCGAGGTGGTGGCCAGCACCGCCGGGTGGGTGAGCGGGCCCGCCCGGTCCTCCGGCAGCTCGACCTCGGTGTGCTCCTCGTCGACCGCGAGGCCGTACAGCCAGGCGGTGTCCGGCCCGACCCAGGTGGTGCGGGCCTCCCACACCCCCTGCAGCCCGGCGCGCTCGTCGTACACCATCCGGTCGAGGAAGTACTCGGTCTCCTCCCGCATCGCCGGGCCGAGCTCCGGGGTGAACTCCGGGTAGAACGAGGGGTCGCGCGCGAGGGTGTCGAGCGCGTCGAGCCGGAGCCACTGGCGGTGGAACCGGGTGACGGTGGCGTGCCCACACGGGCTGTCCAGCAGCCGGCGGGCGTGGGCCTGCACCTGGTCGACCGTGTGCAGCTCACCCGCGCGGGCGGCCGCCACCAGCGCGTCGTCCGGGGGGCCCTCACACAGCGCGTACGACAGGCGGGCGGCCTGCTCGGCGTCGGTGAGGCGGTACCACCCCGGCCGATCGGCCACCGGCTCGCCGAGCTCCACCAGGTACAGGAAGTGTGGGCTGGTGAGCACCGCCTGCACGATCATCCGCAGCCCGTCCGACGCGGTCCCGTCGGCCAGCGCGGCGTCCCACACCCCGGAGAGGCGCGCCACCTCGGCGGCGGTCGGCGGCCGGCGCCACGCGCGCTCGGCCAACGCCGGGATCAGCGCGTCGGCGCACGCCTCACGCGCGGCGGCGTCGGTCTCGGCGCCCGGATCGAGCGGACCCTCCACCGCCCCGGTCCAGATCGTGAGCCCGTCCTCCTCCCACAGCTCGTCGCCGGGCTCGAAGTCCCACCGGAGCGCGACCAGGCCGGCCGACAGCTCCGCCTCCGCCACCAGCTCCTGCAGCCCGTGCGCGCCGGTCCACGTCCCCACCACCACGCCGTCGGCCGTCGCGGTGATCGCCGGGAAGTTCCGGTCGTTCTCGATCTCGATCGGCAGCGTGAGCCGGTACCGCCCGGCCGCCGGGGCGGTGTAGGTGGTCGTGACCGTGACGGTGGGCGAGTACAGGAAGAACAGGTGGTCCGCCTCGACGGTCAGCGCCCAGTCCGGGCTTCCGGTGAGGCCGGTCGCCGGCAACGTCGCGGTGGCGGGCGCGACGAGCGGGGGCAACGACGCGTCGGCGCACGCGGGGGCGAGGTCGTCGAACTTGGCCTCGGTGAACAGCGCCTCGGCCACGTCGTCGGCGAGGGCGTCGAACGCCTCGAGGTGGATCGCGCTCACGGTCTGGGCCTCGGCCACCCGGTCGAACCCGTCGTCGGTCGCGTCGGGCGGGAGGCGATCGTAGCCCGCGGTCGGGTCGACCCCGGTCACCAGCGGGATCGTGTTCCGCAGCTCGCGCACCGACAGCCGGCGGGCGGGGAACGCCGCGCGGGCCCCGAGGTCGCCCACCGAGCCGTCGGCGGGGTCGTCCTGGGCGCAGCCGCGGCAGCCCGACAGGAGCAGACCGGCCAGCAGTGCGGATCGCAAGCAACCTCCGAGGCCGATGGTCGGCCAGCATACGCCGGCGGGGGCCACTGGCGCCACCTCACCGGGTCGGCCCCCCGGTGGGGCGCAGCTGCACCCCGAGCGCGATCGATGGCCCGCCGTACGCGTCGCGCACGAACGCGTCGTACCCGACGATCGTCGACCACCGCGCCGCGACGTACGGGTCGAGTCCGGCGCCCGTCGGGACCCGGACCCGGACCCCCGCGTCGAGGGACAGCCCGAACGACGAGTCTCGCCCGTCGAGCAGCTCGTTCTCCCACGCGCTCGGCTTGCGCCCGTCGGGGGTCACCCGGTCTTCGCCGGCGAGGTAGAACCCGAACCCGCCGTACCCGACGGATACGGGGAGGTCGAGCTCGACTCCGCCGACCTGCGTCCCGGGCGCGATCATCAGGCCGGTGATCCCGCCGTCCGACCGCAGGGACAAGGTTTCGCGGCCCTTGTATTCCCCGGTCGGGCGGACCTCGAACGTGGCGGGGTTCCACGGGCCCGGGCGGGTGAACCCGGCGAGCCCCAGCTGGAGGTGGTCGTCGAGCAGCGAGACGCCGATCCCGAACCCCGGGCCGTGGCTCGGGTGCGCGGCGAGGGCGAGCGCCCGCCACTCGAGGTCGACCCACGGCGAGACGGGGCTGGCGGCGGCGGTGGCGACGAGGTGGACAGCGAACATGACTCCTCCGATCACTGCAGGTGGGGGAACGCGCGCGCGGCGCCAGGGACCCAGGACACGCCGACCGCGGCGCGGAGCACCGACTTGCCGCCGTCGCCGTCGTAGCCGTACAGCCCGCCGGCCTCGGTGCGGAGCACGAGCTGCAGGTCCGGGGTGGGCGCGGTCACCAGGCTCACCGTGTGCAGCTCGCCCAGCGTGTCGGTCACGACCCCGGGCGTGAGCTGCATCGAGATGACCTCGGTCCAGCCGACCCGCAGCGCCACGGTGTCCGCCACGCGCAACGTGCCGATCGGGGCCACCGAGGTGAGGCCGATCGTCGAACCGGACCCCGAGGGCACCGGCTCGGCGCTGGTGAGGCGGCGGAGCCCGGCGGACGCGCGCAGGTCGAGGCGCAGCCGGTCGCCGCGCGCGAGCGGGACGCTGGCGTCCACGGTCCCGTCGAGCTTGGTGCCCCGATCCACCGGGTACCCGTCGAGGTACGCCTCGCGGACCTGCGCCCCGCGGGCGGTCGCGCCGAGCCACGCCCCGCCCCCGGGGGACGCGAGCCGCCACGACAGCGCCGCGGACGTGTCGGACGTGGCGGCGGCGCCCTCGACGACGAGAGCCTGTTGGAGCGGGTCGGCCCACGCGAGGACCGACCCGAAGGCGAGTGACATCGAACCTCCTGGCCCCTCGGCTATCCGTGCAGAATTCGCACGATCGATGGCAATTCGTTCAGACCGCGATGCGTGTTATGCACGAGTGATGTCGGACGAGCTCCAGGCGTTCGTGCAGGTGTTCGAGCAGCGCAGCTTCTCGGCGGCGGCCCGCGCGCTCGCGGTCGATCCGAGCGTGGTGTCGCGCCGGGTCCGCGCGCTGGAGGACCGGCTGGGGGTGCCGCTGCTGCAGCGGTCGACCCGCCGGGTCGAGCCGACCGCCGCCGGAGAAGACCTGTACGAGCGGGTGGCGCCGGCCCTGCGGGCGCTGCACGACGCGGCGCTCGAGGTCGGGTCGGGGGCCGACGCGCTGCGCGGGCGGGTGCGGGTGTCCGCGCCCGGAGCGCTCGGCCGGCTCCGGGTCGCCCCGGCGGTGTTCACGTTCGTCGCCGCCCACCCCGAGGTCCGGGTCGACCTCCGCCTGTCCGACACCCGGGTCGACCTGGTGCAGGAGCGCATCGACGTGGCGATCCGCGTCGGCGAGCCGCGCGGGGCCGGGCTCGTCACCCGCTCGCTCGGCGTGTCCCCCCAGGTGCTGGTGGCGTCGCCGGCGTACGTCGAGCGGCGCGGCCCGGTTCGGTCCCTCGACGGCCACGACATCGTGCTGCGCGAGGAAGGCGGGGTCACGCTGGACGACCTGCCCACGCTCCCGGGGGGCCACCCGAAGCCGAGCTGGCGGGTCGCGCTCACCACCGACGAGGTCGAGGTGGCGGCGGCCGCGGTGGCGGCGGGCCTCGGGGTGGGAATCCTGCCGCTGTGGCTGGTCCGTGAGGAGCTCGAGCAGCAGCGACTGGTGCGGGTCTCGCTGCCGCTCGATCCGGGTCATGTGCCGATGTACGCGGCGCTGCCCGCGGGCCGGCGCACCCCCCGCCGGGTGCGCGCCCTGCTCGAGCACCTGGAGCGCGCGCTCACCGGCTGAACGGCACCTCCGACGCCGCCCCGAACCGCAGCAGGGTCGTGGTCGCCCCGACCGGCGTGCGCACGACCAGGTACAGCCGGTCGTACTCCTCCGAGCCGATCGGGGTGGCGTCGGTGTCGGGGTCGAGGTGCTCCACGATCGACGGCACGGTGTCGCTGTGCCCGACCACCAGGTGCGCCCCACCCACCGCGACGAGCGCGTCGACCAGGGCGCCGGTCTCCTCGTACAGCCCGACCGACAGCCCGTGGTCTTGCGCGGTGGGCTGCGCGGTGCCGAGGGTCCGCTCGGTGTCGGTGCTGTGGACGCCCACCAGCTCGACCTCGGTGAGCATCCGCGCGAGCAGCTCGGCCCGCGCCACCCCCTCCTCGGTGAGGATCGAGTCGACGCCCTTCTCGCCGTGCCGCACCACGAACACCACCGCGGGCTCGGGCAGGGGGGGCGTGGCGGTGGCCACCGCGCTCGGGGTGGACACCAGCGGGGGCTCGCGACAGGCCGACCACAGCAGCGCGGTGAACATCCCCCGCCCCTAATCGCCTGTTCGACCGCGGACCAACGCCGCCCCGCCCGATCAGTGCCGCGCGTCGCCGAACAGGTACTGCAGCGGCAGGTGCAGCCGCGCCGCCCAGTGTGCCTCGGAGTGCAGCCCGCGCGGGTGAGCCACGTACCGCAGCTGCGCCCCGCGGTCGGCCAGGGTGTAGGCCATCCGCCGGACCCGCTCGAAGTTGTCGTTCGGGTAGCCGGCGTCGAGGTAGATCTTCCCCCGAACCCCTCCGGCGGCGGTGATCCGCTCCGCCAGGTCGTCCTGCCAACCGAACGTGCCCGACAGGGCCGCCGCGGCGCCGAACACCGAGCCGTGCGCGAGCAGCGTGTGCAGCGCCGCCACCCCCCCGAGCGACGAGCCGAGGATCGCGCGGGACTCTCGGCCCGCGCGGGTCCGGTACCCGGCGTCGATCGCGGGCACCAGGTCCTCGACCAGCGCCCGAGCGGTCGCGACGTACCCCGGGGCGGTGTAGTCCTCGGTCCGTCGTCCGTCGCGCGCGTACACCCCGACCACCAGCACCTTGTCGACGATGCTCATCTGGTCGAGCAGCGCGAGCGTCTCGTCGAGCTGCCACTCGGAGCCGGAGAACGACTCGGCCGGGTCGAACAGGTTGGCGCCGTCGAGCGCGTACAGGGTGACGTAGCGCCGGGCGGTGTTCTCGTGGTAGCCGGCGGGCAAGAACAGGCGCACCTCGAACGGCTCGCCGAGGACCGCCGACGGCACCTGCAGCCGCTCGGTGAGGTGGCCCGCGCCGTCGAAGAACACCGGGTGCGCGACCCGGTCCTGGTCACCGCGGACGATCCAGTTCGCGCCGAGGCTCCAGTGCGCCTGCCCGTCGCGGTGCAGCACCACCTTGACCTCGCGGATCGGCGCCGGCTCGAGGGAGAACACGACCCGGTCTGCACTGCGCGACACCGGCTCGCGGTCGACGTCCCAGTCCGGCTCGCCGCGCAGGGTGAGGCGGTCTCGATCGTGGAACGGGTACACCGCGGCGAACGAGGGCATGTCGGCTCCGGCGGGCTCGTTAACTCCGGCTGTACGAATCGACACTTCGTGACGCGGGCGGACGACCTGAAAAATGTGACTGAAGCTGCGAAGTTACGTGACAGGTGCGGGTATGTTCTGGGTAGGGATTGACTTCATTACAAAGTCGTCCGCCTCGGGAGGCAACATGGTCCTCGGACTTCGTCCTGCGGTCGTCGTGACTTGGCTGTGGGTCCTCGGGTGCCCTTCGCCCGAACCGCCGCCGCCGCCGCCGACCGAGCCGCCGCCCGAGACCGGCCACACCGGCGGGGAGGGCCCCACCGGCGACACCGGGACCGCCCCGGTCCCGTGGGTCGGGGACCTCGCGCTGCGGGTCGATCCGGAGGTGTCGCTGATGCTGCACGCGACGTTCGATGACCCCGGCGTGGCCGACGTGTGGGTCGAGTACCGGTTCGAAGGAGACGACTGGCAGGTCGCTCCGCTGGTGGCCCCGGGTGAGGCCGTACTGCTGGGCATCCCCGAGCAGACCGCGGTGGAGGCGCGGGCGGTCGCGGTGATCGACGGGGAGACCACGGTGGGACCCACCGCCACCGCCACCACCGGCTCGTTGCCGCAGGCGTTGCTCCGCCCTACGGTGCCGACGTACGACCCCGCGCTCGCCTCGCCGGAGGGCTACGCGTTGATCTCGGTCGCGAGCGGCTCGTTCACCTTCCAGGGGCCGTACTTCCTCGAGATCGTGGACCGGGCGGGGCGGGTGGTCTGGTACTCGCTGGTGCCGGGCGACCTGTTCTCGTTCTACCCGTCGGTGGCGTTCGACGGCACCCACATCTGGTACGACGCCGAGGACATCTTCGGGTTCGGCTCCGGCTCCCCCCACGTGACCCGGCGCACCCTCGACGGCCGGTGGAGCGTGTCGCACGCCGCCCCGAGCGCGGGCCAAGCGTTCGCCGAGGGCCCGGACGACTCGTTCTTCTACGAGCTCCGCGGCAACCGGCACGGCGTGGTGCAGCTCGACGCCGAGGGTGACCCCACCTTGGTGTGGGACTGCGACGCGCACATGGAGTCGATCGGCGAGCCCGGCGGCGACTGCCTGCTCAACGGCTGCAACTGGAGCGAGTCCCGGGGCACGGTGCTCGCGTCGCAGTTCGAGACCGGCACGGTGTTCGAGGTCGACCTCGCCACCGGCCTGGCGGTCCGACAGATGGGGCAGCTCGAGCCGGGCGAGCCGTACACGTTCGATCCGCCGGACTCGATGTTCGCGTACCAGCACTGGCCCCACTGGACCCCCGAGGGCACCCTGTTCGTGTCCACCCACCTGCCGTGTGGGGGCGAGCAGAACTGCAGCGAGATCACCGGCAAGCCGGGCATCCAGGTGGCGGCCGAGTACGAGGTCGACGATTCCACCCGCACCCTGACCCGCATCTGGAGCCACACGTCCACCGACCTGTGGGCGACCCAGGCGGGCGAGGCGTACCGGCTCCCCAACGGAAACCTGATCCAAGGCTACGGCCAGGACGGCGCGGTGCGCGAGATCGCCCCCGACGGCCGCACCGCGTGGGAGGTGGGCTGGCCCAAGGATGGCGCGGGCTACCGGATGGTCGGCCACGTGTCGTTGATCGCGGACCTGTACGCGCTCAACGTGGGCCACTGAGCGTCACAGTGTTGGTAGGATCCCGCCCCGCCCCGTTCATTACGTTCGATGGCGGAGGTGGTCGTGATTCTGTCATTGTTGGGCGTACTGGTGGGTTGTGGGCAGGCCGACCCGGCGCCGGCGCCGTCCGCCGCCCCGCCCGCTCCGGCCCCTGCGCAGGACGTTCGGGTGAAGGCCGGGAAGGGCAAGCACCGGGGGGAGGCCGCGTCCCCCGAGCAGGTCTGCGCGTCGTACTGCGCGCGGTTCGGGGAGTGCACCGGGGTCGCCGACGCCGCGAACTGCACCGCGGGCTGCCTGGCGGAGCTGCCGCACGCCCCACGGCGGTACGGCTGTACGACCGAGCCGTCGTGCCTGGACTTCGGGCTGTGCCTGAACCGGTGCGCGACCTCGGCCGACTGCCCGGGCGGCGCCGAGTGTGGCGAGGTCACGCACAACCTGTGTGACGGCGCGGGCGGGCCGAACACCGAGTGCAGCGCGGACGTGGACTGCAAGCCCGGCCAGACCTGCCGGCACATCACCGGGAAGTCCTGTATGGGCGGCGACTACTGAGCTCTGTTACGCCCCGACGGGAGGCTCGATGTGGTGGGTGATCGCGTGTCGACCCGTCGCCGTGCCGGCGGCCGAGCCTCCGCCCGAGCTGGTGCTGCAGGTCGCCGTCGCGCCGTCGGAGGTGGCGGTGGGCTACGGCAACGTGTACCCGTGCCGAGTGGACGAGGTTCAGCGCGGAGCCGTCGACGCCTCCGAGCTTCGGCTGGTGGTGCTGGCGGGCGACCCGCGCGACGCGTGGTTCACCAACGGCGGCTCATTCGTGCTCGAGTTCGACCGGCACGGCACGGGCGAGCCTTACCCGCTGATGCCGCTGACCGGTTTCGTCGACGACGCGCGCACCTCGTGGACGCTGCGATCCGCCCGACGGGCCGCGACCGATCGGCGGTGAACGGACGGTGTCGCGCCGCGGGTTACCCTCGCGGTGCGGAGGTCCGGATGGGGGCGATCGCGAGCCTGAGCACGGGCGGGGTGCGACCGCTGCGGCACGAGCACCTGATCGGTCGGTCGCCGGGGTGTGATCTGCGGGTGGAGGAGCGGCTCGCCTCCGGGGTCCACGCGTCGCTGCGGTGGGTGACCTCGGGCTGGTCCCTGCGCGACCTCGGCAGCAAGAACGGGACCTGGCTCGACGGGCGGCGGGTCGACGGAGAGGTGCTGGTGCCGGTCGGCGCGACGCTCGCGTTCGGCGCCCCCGGTGAGGCGTGGCGGCTGGTCGACGGCTCGGTGCCCCGGGCGTTCGGGGAGCCGCTCGACCCTGGTTCGGCCCGATCCACCGGGTTCAGCGTCGGCTCGGCCGAGATCCTCGCCCTCCCGGGTGAGGGTGACCCGGTCGCCACCGTGCTCCGCACCCCAGGTGGTTGGGTGCTCGAGCGCGACGACGGCACCCAGGACGTGGCCGACCGCGAGGTGGTGGACGCGGGCGGCCGTTGGCGGCTCCACCTGCCCGGCGCCGGCGCCGACCGGACCGACGTGGCCCTCCCCCAGGCCGACATCGACGAGATCACCTTGCGGATCGCGGTCTCCCGCCACGAGGAGCACGTCGAGATCGAGGTCGTGCACCGGAGCGCAGTGATCCGGGTCGGTGCGTACGCCGCGAACGAGCTGGTGCTCGCGTTGGCGCGCGCGCGCCTCGACGACCTCGCGCCCACCGAGGCGGACCGCGGCTGGGTCGACACCGACGCGCTGTCGCGCATGATCCGCCAGACGCCGAGCTGCGTGCGGCAATGGATCTACCTGACCCGACAGCGGTTCGAGGAGCTCGGGATCGCGAACGGGTCGCGGATCGTCGAGCGGCGAGCGGGCACACGCGAGGTGCGCCTGGGGGTGCGGCAGGTCCGAGTGGAGCCGCTGTAGCTCGCTCAGCTGACCCGCGGCGGCTCGAGGGCGTACTGCACCCCGGTCCGGATCTCGGGCTCCGGCGGATACCGGACCACCAGCTCGGCTCCGGGGGAGGGGTTCCCGAGGACCCTGCCGGTGAGGGTGCCGCCGACACACACCACCCCGACCACCGGGGTCGACCCCACGCGGGCCATCGGGTGGAGCGCGCGGGCCACGAACCGCGGGTCCGAGGCGCTGATCAGCACTACCCCCTCGGGGGTGCGGGTGAAGGTGCCGGTGGTCATGGGCGCTTCACCAGGCTCAAGGTGTCGATGTACACGGGCTCTCCTGGGGTGGTGTCGATCTCGAGCTCGACGAACCGGACGTCCCGCACGCTCATCGCCGCGCGGTACGGGGTCAGGTCGACCTCCCACGTCTCGTAGTGGAACTTGGTGAGGTCCCACACCACGGTGGGGCCCGACATCTGGCGGCGTTGGATCGGGAGCGCGGCGAGTCGCCCGACCGCGGTCTCGGTGTGCGAGACCGAGGCGGTGGCCCCGATCAGCCGGACCCGCACCACCGGCGCGGTGTACGGCGTCCCGTACTTCTTGGTGACCCGGAACGTGATCAGGTCGTAGTCGTGCAGGTCGCGGTCCCCGGGGGGCAGCGTGGTGCGCCACGCCGGAGCCACGGTCGCGCTCGTGCTCGACAGCGCGATCGGTGGCGCTGGGCTGAACCGCAAGCCGCGGTCGATGTGGGGGAGCTGCGGCGCGGTCAGGCCCGCCCCGGGCGGGTTCTCGTTCGCCAGCGTCACCTCGTCGAACACGCCGGTGGGCGGCGACACATTGGCGCCGCCGAGGGTGTTGCGCGACGGGGCCGTGTCGTCGAACTGATCGATCGTCCGCAGCCGCCGCCCGAACTTCCACATCGCCGACACCCGCCGGGTGGGGGCCACCGCGGTCGGCCGTCGGCCGTCGAACACCTCCGCCTCCGACCGCTCGTTGTACAGGGCGAACGCGAGCCAGGCCCGGACCACCTCGATCGTGCGGGCCTCTTGATCCGACCTGTCCAGCAAGTTGTTCGGCAGCGGCGTCAACTGCACCAAGCCGCCCTCTTGGAGGTCGGTCCACTGACGGTTGAACCGGTTGTGGGTCGCGCCGTGCCAGAACTGGAACGCGCGCTGGGCCGAGGACCGGTCGTAGTGCCGGAACGGGTTCACGCTCACGTCGGTCCGGACGTCCTCCATGCCCGAGACGTCGCCGTCCCTGGAGCCCCACACGATCAGCTGCAGGACGTTGTCCCGGGCGGTCACCGTCTCCGGGCGGGTGACCCAGTCCACCGGGTGCGCGACGGCGGGGACGACGGGTGGTGTCCCGGCGAGCAGGCCCGTTTGGTCGGTCGGCGCGAGCTGGATCAGCGCGCGCGCGGTGACCCCGGACGGCAACATCCGCATCGCCCGGACGATCGCGTCCCCGCCGCGAGAGTGCCCGATCAACGCCACCCGATCGAAGTCGATCTTCCGCCGGTACCGCGGGTCGGTGCGGGCGAGGCTCTTCACCTCGGCGATCGCGGCCGCGATCAGTCGCGCCCGCGTCTCGACGAACGACCACCCGTTCGCGGCGTTCAGGTTCACGCTCACCGAGATCACGCCGATCCGGGCGAGCGCCTCCTGCAGGTAGGTGCTCCCGCCGGTGAAGCCGGAGTAGCCCTGGTAGCTCGGGTCGGCCGGCGAGTGGTTGCCGTGCACGATGATCGCGAGCGGGTGGGTCCCGCTGGGCAACGTGGTCCCGCCTGCGGTGGTCGCGGGGTGGTACACCAGCAGGTCGATCCGCGCGGCGAGTCGGCCCGCCGCGTTGACTACCCAGTCTACTCCAGCGAAGCGGGCTGGGGTGTCCGCCGCGAGCTCCGCCGGGGTCCGGAGCGCCGCGCGCCGGATCACCAGGCCGGTCCCTTCGCGGTTCACCAGCCAAGACTCGTTGTAAACGGGTGTTTCAACGAAGATGTCGGTGCGATGGTCGACGGCGCCCACCTCGTACGCCGGCAGGACCTCGGTGGGCGGCGCGGCGTCCACCACCCGAAACAGCAGCACGTCGTGCCGGAGCGCCCCGCCGTCGGTGAGCACCCGCTCGGAGCGGCGCCCGTCGGCCAGCGCGGCCACCCCCACCCTCGGCCCGCCGGCGGTGACCACCCGGAACGTCGCCGCCACGCGTCCCTCCCCGAGCGCGCGGATCACCACCAGGTCGCCGGGGGTCGCCGGGCGGTACGGGCGCCGGCCGGGCGCCCCGACCAACACCAGCTCGGGTGCGAGCTCGGCCGGCAGCGCGCCCGTCCGGCGCACGTGGTCGAACACCGCCGCGGCGCCGGCGGAGGACCCCAGCGCCCCCTGGGCGCCGCGGTTCGGGGGTTCCCGGTGCGCGTCGGGGAAGTCCTCGGCGAACGGCAGCGGCGGGTCGATCGAGTCGAGGCTCGGCTCGGCCGAGAGCTCGTCGGTTTCGGTCATCGGGGACTCCTGGGAGGGGGCTCGCTCGGACAGCAGCTGTTCGACTGCGCGGTCGGCGCGCAGCACCCCGCGACCGAGCTGTGGCGCGGTCGACGGGTCGGGCAGGGGATCGGACGCCGCGATCAGCCGGTGTCGCACGTCCAGCGCGGTCAGCGTCGGGTCGATCGCCAGCAGCAGCGCCGCGGCGCCGGCGACCTGCGGGGCGGCCATGCTGGTGCCGGACTTCGACACGGGCTCGGGCTCGGGCTCGGTCGCCCCCGGCCGCGCCGACCTCGCCGCGACCACCTCGACGCCGGGCGCGCACAGGTCGGGCTTCGGTCGGCCGTCGCGGGTCGGTCCGGCGCTCGAGAACGGGGCAGGACCGCCGGTGTTCGGGTCGAGCGCGCCGACGGTGACAGCGCTCGGGGCGTTGCAGATCGTGCCGGTGGTGGTGGCGCGGGTCGGGACGTCGAACCGGGCTTGCCCCGCGCGGACCGGGTCGCGCTCGAGCCACAGGTGGGCCGTCCCTCCGTTCGCGTCCAGACCTTCGAGCTCGACCTCCCACCGCCCCGCGGTCTGCGCTCGGTCGGCGTCGAGGAACAGGTGGGCGTTGTGGTCGCCGTTGTTCGGGTCGCCGACCCGGTGGTACGCGCGACCGACCTCGACCCCGCCCACGCACACCGGGCCGTGTTCCCCCGGGAGCAGCTCCGACGCGGGCTCGCCGCCCGGGTGGAACAACCGGATCCGGAGCCGCCGGTCGCCGGGGTACCACAGGTCGAGCTCGTTCGCGGTGGTGTCTCCGTCGGGCACGGTGAACGCGACCCGCACCGGCGCGGGGCCGAACGCGACCGCGGCGTGGGTCGAGGTGTGGTGGTAGTTCCCGGCGCTCTGCACCAGGGCCCGCCCCGGTCGCTCGTGCAGCCACGCCTCGAACGCGAGCTCGACCAACGTGGTGCCGTCGTGCGGGCCCGCGTGGCGGCCGAGGCTCAGGTTCACCACACACGGCCGGTCGCCGGCGACGCCGGACAGGAAGTGCAGCGCCTCCAGCAGCCGCGCGCTGGTCCCGAGGGCGTTGTCGGCGCGGGACGGGTCGGAGAGGTGCACGAACGCGAGGTCTGCCCCGGGCGCCACCCCGGCGTAGGTGCCGCCGGCGAGGTCGAGCACGTGGGTGCCGTGGGCCCCGTCGCCGGCCGGGTCGGCGTCGCCCGGGTGGTACCCGAGCGCGGTGTACGGGTCGTGTGCCTGCAGCGCGGCGGCGAGATCGTCTCGGTCGAACGCCGAGCCGTACCCGTAGCGGGGGGAGCGGGGCCCGGGGCCGCCTCGCTGGTCCCACACCGCCACCAGCCGCGGGTCGCCCTGCAGGGTGCGGAACGCTGGGGCGGCGAAGTCCACCCCCCAGTCGATCACCCCCACCAGCACGCCCGAGCCGTCGCTCCCGGCGGGGGACCCGCGGCCGCGCGCGACCCGCGGGGCGGCTCCGCCGGTCTCGCCGGCGATCGGGATCGACGCCTTCAGGCTGCGCACGGCGCGGTGGGAGCGCACCGAGCGGATGTCGGCGCGCGCGACCCTCCCGGTGGCGATCGCGCCGAACCGGGCGACCACGGTGAGCTCGGGCGGCAGGGGCTCGCCGAGCTCCAGCCGCACCACGACCTCCGCCGGGTCGCCGCCGAGCCGGATCACCTCCCACAGCGCCGGGTCCATGCCTAGGAAGCCTGGGTCGGGGCGGGGGTCAGCAACAGGTCGAGCGCCTTGCGCAGCAGCTCCCCGAGCCCCTTGTCGTCGGCGCCGAGGGCGGCGCGCGCGGCGAGCGCCTCGCCGTACACCGTCCACAGGCGCGCCACCGCCGGCGGGAGCTTCGGTCCCTTGGCCGAGGTGACCCCGGTGATCGCGTCGCCCAGCCGCTTCACGTGGTCCTCCACCTTCGGGGGCTCCACCGGGACGGGCGTGGCCACCACCACCGGGGGCGCCGGAGCGGGCTGGGCGAGCAACAGCGCGGCCAGCGGGCCGAGCGGCATCGGCAGTGCGCCGCCGAGCAGCGCCGGGGTGATCGCGTCGGTCGAGCCGCGTTGGCGGGCGACCAACAGGCCCACCGCCATCCCCATCGGGTTGAACATCGGCGCCCCCTACTTGTTGGTGCCGGAGAGCGACAGCGCGAGGACCATCATCATCATCATGTTGCTGTCCATCCCGCCGGCGGGCGCCTGCGCCTGGTCGCCGGAAGGGAGCGGGTTCGGGGACTGCGACATCAACATCAGCGGCAAGATCGTGGTCAGCGTGTTGTCCTGCGGCTTGAGCAGCTTGTCGCCGGGCTTGAGCACCACCTGCTGCTTGTCGTCGACCACCGTGCCGGTGACGTCGAGCGTCTTCGGCTGGCTCAGCAGCGGCAACATCGCGGAGAACATCTTGGTCTGCTGCAGGTCGGCGCCGACCGTCCGCAGCCCGCGCCGGGCCACGGTGTTGTTCGCGTCCACCCGCAGCTCGAGCGCCTTGAGCTGCTCGGCGAGCTTCAACACGTCCGCCCCGACCTTCTCGAACGCGTTCGACACCTGACCGGTCGACGGGGCCCCGGGGCGCTGCGGTCGCGGCATGTACTGGCGGTTGCCCTGGGCCTGGTACCGGGTGCGCGGCCGGCGGCGCGCCGCCTCGTCCGACTCGCCGAGCTCGGCCTCCACGTCCTCGTAGTCGTCTGCCTGGTAGTAGCTCACGTTCTCTCCTGGTTCGGGGCCCGAGGCACCCGGTGTTGATCACGTTGCACCGCGGCCGGTCGCACGAGCTGGTCGTACAGGCGGTCGTCGATCCGGTAGAACCCTGGGCGGCCGTGGCCCCCACACGCGTCGCACCCGGGGATGCCGAAGCACTCGCAGGCGCCGAGCGCGCGCGCGAGCCGGGCGTTGCGCTCGGTGAGCTCCTCGAGGTCGCGCAGCAGCGCCTCGAGCCGGGCCCGACCCCGCGCCCGCCGGTCGGGGTCGGTCGGGGGGGCCGGGATGTCCTCGTGGTCGATCACGTGCGCCGCCGGGCGGGACAGCTGCTCGAGCAGCGGCTGAAGACGCGGGTCGTCTCCCACCAGCTGCCCGAGGAGCAGCCGGGGATCGGCCCCCGAGGCGAGTTGACCGAGCAGCGCCACCATCTGCTCGTTCATCGGGCGTCCACCAGCGACTCGTACAGGTCGGCCTCGACCTCCTCCCACGCGGGCTCCTCCGGCCACGACAGGTCCTCGTCCCACTCGGCTTCGAGCTCCGCCTCGGTCGACTGGAACAGCTCGTACAGGACGGCGGCCCGCTCGCCGCTCGCGGTCGGGTCACACCGCAGCGAGCCGGTGGCGTCGAGCAGGTACCGGGGGACGTCCTCTCCGAGGTCCTCCCGCGGGGGCGCGGCGGCGGTGGTCACCGGGGTGACCGCGATCGCGACCGAGATGGTCGCGTTGGGACCGACCACGATCGGCCGCCGCACGATGGCCGG
>JBEBJC010001477.1:0-1637 GCA_040080105.1 Myxococcota bacterium | reverse complement strand
GTGATTCAGCCGTTCGGCGGGTTCGTCCCGCAGGTGTCGGCGGGGGCGTGGGTGCACGAGTCTGCCGTACTGATCGGCCAGGTCGAGCTCGCCGACGGGGTCAGCGTGTGGCCCACCGTCGTCCTGCGGGGCGACATGGGGCCGATCCGGGTCGGGCGCGACACCAACCTGCAGGACGGCACGATCGCCCACGACACGACCGATCGCTCCGAGACGGTGGTCGGGGAGCGGGTCACGGTCGGGCACCGCGCAGTGCTGCACGGGTGCCGGATCGGAGACGACTGTCTCGTGGGGATGGGCTCGATCGTGATGGACAACGCGGTGGTGGGCGCGGGCAGCTTCGTCGCCGCCGGCTCCCTCGTGACCCCGAACACGGTGATCCCGCCCGGGTCGTTCGTCCGCGGCGCCCCCGCGAAGGTGATTCGCCCGGTGGAGCCTCGCGACACGGAGGCGATCGCGTACTCGTGGAAGCACTACCGAGACGTGATGCGGCAGTGGATGGGGAGCTGAATGCGGCTCGCCCGGCTCGAGCTGTACGGGTTCAAGTCGTTCCCCGATCGCACCACGTTCCACTTCGGCGCCGGCGTCTCCTGCGTGGTCGGCCCGAACGGGAGCGGGAAGTCGAACGTGGTCGACGCGCTCAAGTGGTGTGTCGGCGAGCAGTCGGCCCGCAGCCTGCGCGGGTCGGAGATGACCGACGTGATCTTCGCAGGCTCGGCCGACCGCAAGCCAGTCGGGTTCGCCGAGGTGCTGCTGACGTTGGTGACCGACGACAGCCGCCCGTTCCCGGGTGACTACGCGTCGATGCGCGAGGTGCAGGTCGGGCGTCGGCTGCACCGGTCGGGCGCTTCCGAGTACACGCTGAACCAGACCCGGGTGCGCCGGCGCGACGTGATCGAGCTGCTGCTCGACTCGGGGATCGGCAACGACCTGTACTCGTTCATCGAGCAGGGTCAGGTCGACAAGATGATCTCGGCCTCGCCGGCGGAGCGCCGCTCCCTGATCGACGAAGCGGCGGGGATCTCTCGGTACAAGGCCCGCCGCGACGAAGCGCGGGAACGCCTGGAGGCGACCGCGGCGCAGCTCGACCGCGCGGCGGACGTGGTCGACGAGATGGGGCGCCACCTTCGGACGCTCGAGGGCCAGGTGCTCAAGGCCGCCGAGTTCCGGCGGCTGGGAACCCGGGTGCGCCTGGGCGAGCTCACCCTCGCGCTGGCGAAGCACCTGGCGCTGGCGTCCGACCGCTCGGTGGTCCGGGCGGAGCTCGAGCAGAAGCGCGCGGGCGAGGTCCGGGCCCGGCTCGACGTCCAGCGGCGCGAGGAGGACCTCGAGCGGCGGCGGGAGGAGATCGCGGTGGTCGAGCTCGGGCTCGGTACGCTCCGCGACCGGGTGGCGGAGATCGACGGTCGGATCCGCGAGGCCAACGCGACCGCGCAGCTGCACGACCGCCGGGCGGAGGAGCTCCGGACCGAGGCGGGGCGCGCGTCGTCCGAGGTCGAGCGGCAGCGGCAGCGAGCGACCACGGCGGAGCGCGAGGCCGCGGCCGCCGAGGCCGAGCGTGAGTCCCTCGACGCCGAGCTCGGGCAGATCGAGGCGGAGCTCGAGCGGGCGACCACCGACCTCGCGCGGGCTGAGGC
>JBEBJC010001476.1:0-1637 GCA_040080105.1 Myxococcota bacterium | reverse complement strand
GGGGAGGGGTGGCAGCCGAGGAGCACAGCGGTGAGCGACATGATTCGAGAATGCCCGGCGGGGGTCTGGCCAGTCACCACGAGCTGCCGGCGCCCCCGCCGCCGGAGCGGCCGCCGCCGAACGAGCCGCCGCGCGAGCCGCCGCTCGAGCCGCCCCGCGATCCGCCGCTCGAGCCCCCGAAGCCGCCCGAGTGGTGGTGGGTCGACGGCGGCGACAGCCGGGGGGTGGTGCGGACGTAGCTCGCGCTGTAGCTGCAGTGGGCGCACTGCTCGGTGATCTGCACCCGCCCGGTCGAGTGGACGGTGGAGGGCGACAAGGTCTCCGCGCGGGACGTGCGGGTGCGGTTGCCGCACTGGTCGCAGGTCTTGTAGCCGCTGATCCACCCGTGCACCGAGAACGTGCGCACCGCGCTGCACTGCGGGCACTGGTGCACCTGGTGGTCCACGCTGCCGATGCGCTCCTCCGACCGCTGCCCCTCGGTGAGGTGCGCGTCGTCGGCCTCCTCGTCGAGCAGCGGCATGTACACGCCGCACGTGTCACACGTCCGCTGCTTGCGCCGACGGCGGGCCACCAGCAGGCCACCGGTGCCGACGAGCCCGGCGCCGAGCGTGCCGTACAGCCCGTACGACAGCACCTCCGACCGGCGCGCGCCGTCAGCGGCGAGCCGCATCGGTCCGGCGGCGCCCAGCCGCGCGTCCTCGGGGTGCTCGCGCAGGCGCGCTTCGATCTGGCCCATCCCTTCGGCGAGCCCGGCGCCGTAGTTGCCCTCCTTGAACCGGGGCACCATGAACGTGGTCTGGATCCCGCCCAGGGTCCCGTCCGGCAGCACCGCCTCGAGGCCGTACCCGGTCTCCATCTCGATCCGGCGCTGGTCGAGCACCATCAACACCAGCAGGCCGTTGTTCGCCTGCGCGTCGCCGATGCCCCAATGGGCGAACAGGGCCGACGCGAACTCCTTCGGGGTGGCCGCGCTGGCCGACGGTACGGTCACGATCGCGATCTCCACGTCGAGGTCGCGGTGCAGCGCCTCCATCCGCGCGTTCAACGCCTCCTCGTCGAGCGGGCCGAGGACGTCGGCCTGATCGGTGACCCACCGCCCCGCGTCGCGCGGGTTCTGCACCTCGGACACCGACACCGCCTGCGCGACCGCGACGAACCATCCGACCATCGACACCCCCGCCGGACATACGGCACGGAATGGGTCATCCTTGCGCGAGAGGGGGCTGGATGGAAGAGTCGGACCGGGGTGCGCGTCGGGCCGTCGCCGAGTCGCTCCAGCGCAGGCAGGATCCGTCGGTCGTCGGACCCCGTCCTGCGGAGTTGGCGGCCGAAGATCTCGACGACCTGGTGGAGCTCGCGGCGGAGCTGCAGCAGGAGGCGCGCGACGCGGCGCCGACCGCGACGGTGGGGGAGGTGGCGGCGGTGGCGGCGGAGCTCGACATCGAGCCGCAGTACGTCGACGCGGCGGTGGGCGAGCGGCCTGAACACTCTGCGCCGAATTTGTCGCGAGTCCGGCCTGGTTGAGGCTGTGAAGTGGGGCCATCCATGCTACAGGCATGCGGGTCGCAATCTGGTGATCATCGGCGCGTTCCGGGGCGATTTCCGCCTCAACTTTTTTAACGCAGCGCTCATGAAAG
>JBEBJC010001475.1:0-1638 GCA_040080105.1 Myxococcota bacterium | reverse complement strand
CGATCAGCTGCAGGCGTCGGTCGACGACGACGACTCCGGCGCGGTGTCGCTCGCCGCGGTGGCCGAGGCCCCAGGGTCGGGCCCCGATCGGCCGGTCACCGTCCCGTTCTCCGCCGAGAGCGACCTGCAGGAGGCCGAGCCCGGCACCGAGCTGCCGCCGCTGCCCGAGCCCGAGCTGCCGCTGGTCGAGGGGACGATCCCGCTGCCCGCGTCGGTCCAGGTCGACCTGACCGTCGACGACGACCCGTCCGAGGACGAGGTGATCGAGGGCGGGCTCGGCCCGAACACCGGCCGCTTCAGGGTCGACGGGGAGGAGGTGGCCGCCGAGGCAGTGCTGCTCGACGTGACCGGCCCGATGCCGACGGGCGGTGGGCAAGCGGCGCACGACGACGACGACGACGATGACGACGACGACTCGCCGATCGTCGACCAGACCACCATGTTCATGACCACGCCCAAGGTGAACCCCGACGTGGTCCCCACGTTGGTCGAGCCGCCTCCGTACGTGCGCCCCGCGATGGACGGTCCGCAGCAGGTCGAGTCGGTGTTCGGGTTCCCCCACGAAGAAGGGGAGGGGACGTCGGATCCGGCGCCCCTCGACGCGCACCTCGACGGCTCGGTGCGCGGACCCACCGCGGTCCCGATCGAGCGGCAGGAGTCGCCGCCGCAGGTGGCCAAGCCGAAGGGCTCGCTCGAGTTCATGTCCGGGACCGACCGCGGCAAGCGGATCGAGGTGGGCGACCAGATCGCGGTCGGCCAGAGCCGCCAGTGCGGCGTGAGCATCCCCAGTGACCTGCGGCTGTCCCCGATCCACTGCCGGCTCGAGCGGTCCCGCGACGGGTTCGTGTTGACCGACGAGGGCTCGGCGAACGGGACGGTGGTGAACGGCCAGCGCGTGTCGCGGTTCCCGCTGCACGGCGGCGAGGTGATCATGGTCGGTCGGACCGTGCTCCGGTTCCGGCTGGAGCGGGCGTGAGCGGCGCGACCGGGTCGAACGCGTTCCGGGGGGTGTTGTCGCGGTGGGCGTCCGGGGTGTCGGTGGTCACCTCGAACGACAACGGGATGTTGTACGGCCTGACGGTGTCGAGCTTCTCGGCGCTGTCCCTCGATCCGCCGCTCGTGTTGGTGTGCCTGGCGAACACGAACCGGATCGTGTCGATGATCGAGGCGTCGGGCGGGTTCGCGGTGAGCATCCTCGCCTCGGACCAACAGCAGGCCTCGGCGTACTTCGCCCAGCCGGGGCGGCTGCCCACGACCGAGTTCACCGAGATCGCCGGGGAGTGGACGCCGGCGGGACAGCCGGTGATCGCGGGGGCGCTGGCGTGGATCACCTGCACCACCCACGCGCTGGTCCGCCAAGGGGACCACACGATCTGCATCGGCGCGGTGGGCGACACCCGCGTCGACGAAGGGAAGGCCCCGTTGTTGTATTGGAACCGGGCGTACCGCGGGATCGCCGGCCTGGACTAGTCGCGCGGCTCGAGCAGCACGTCCCCGAGCCGCTCGTAGTCCGCCAGGTCGTTGTAGATCTGGCACGCGATCCTCAGCCAAACCGCCCCCGCGAACGGCACGAACATCGCCTCCACCCGGTGTCGATCCCACAGCCGAGCGTTCAG
The DNA here is from genome assembly GCA_040080105.1 of Myxococcota bacterium. Classification (GTDB taxonomy): domain Bacteria; phylum Myxococcota_A; class UBA796; order UBA796; genus JACKER01. The sequence goes on along the minus strand of JBEBJC010001475.1, from coordinate 22 downwards.
CGCGTCCGCCGCTGCCCGGGTC
>JBEBJC010001474.1:0-1638 GCA_040080105.1 Myxococcota bacterium | reverse complement strand
ACCGGCATCACCTGCACGTCGTACTGCACGTCCAGCGTGACCCGGCCGAACGACCCGCCGGCCCACACGCTGCCGCCGACCCCGACCCACCCGCGGGACTGCGGCTCCAGGTCCCAGTCCGGGAACCACCGGCTCATCACGTTGAACGAGGCGCGCGCCCCGATCCCCGCGCGCACCCAGTTCGGTGGGGTCGCGAGGCCGACCACCGCGCCCGTGGTCACCGCGCTCTGGTGGGTCTCGATCGGCGCTAGCTCCTCGATCGTGAGCTCGGTCGTGTTCGCGCCGGTGCGGAGGTCGAACGAGAAGTACGTGGTCTTGCGCCCGAGCAGCGTGACCTGCACCCCGCCGAGCGCGAGCGGGCCCGCGTACGAGTCGTACGGCGAGGTGAACGCCCGCGCCCCCAGGGTGAACCGCAGCGACAGATCGGGGATCTCGGACCGCCGCACGACCTTCTCGAGGTCGCCGCGCGACGCGACCTGCGCGTACGACACGGTGACGAAGTCCTCCTCCAGCACCGAGTGGGTCTCGCCGCGGCGCAGCGTGTAGTGGGACTCCTCGACCCACCCCGGCATCCGCTTGTGCACGTAGAACGTGCCCGGGCGCACCGCGAGTGACACCGGGGCCGCGCCGTCGACCTGCGCGACGTACCGCTTTCGCGACTCGTCCCACACCGCGTAGGTGCCGTCCAAGTCGCCCAGGAACGCGAGCCGGGCGGACGCGTCCTCGAGCGTGGTCAGCACCAGATCGCCCGCGCCGGCCAGATCGAGGTCCCAGTTCGGCGTCTGCAGCTCCGGCGCGTCGCGGGTGTGGAACGCGGTCTCGGAGTGCACGTACCCGTAGGCCTCGGACAGCGAGACCTCGCCGTCGCGGTTCCGATCGGCGCCGCCGGACAGCGCGGTGTGCAGGTAGTGGGTGAAGAACCCGCCGCCGATCTCCTCCGACTCCTGCGACAGCTCACTCGCCGAGGAGCTGGTGATGATCGCGGACCCGTGCACCGACTCGACCTCGGGCTCGGAGAACGCGAGGGAGCCGCCGCGCTCTCCGCCCTTCTGGCGCACCAGCCCGCCCGACTGGCACGCGTCCACCAGCCCGATCCGGACCTGCGCGTGGGTCCGCTCGATCCACGTCCGCAGGTTCACGTGCTCGATCTTGGTCGCGCCGAGGTGGAGGCTGTCGTCGTCGCCGTGGCCCGAGTAGTAGAACACGAACACCGCCTCGTGCCCGTCTCCCACCAGCGCCTCGATCTGCCCGGACAGCCGCTCGAACTCGCGCTGCACCGCCCCGGCGCCGGCCCCCTGCAACAACACGGCGTCGGACGGCTTGATCTCGCCGTAGTCCACGAACAGGTCGCGCATCTTCTCCGCGTCGGCCTCGGCGAACACGAGCTCCACGTCGCCGGGTTGGCCCTCGTTGTTCCCCACGAACAGCCCGAACCGGTACACGTTGGCCCACGCCGCCGGCGAGAGCACCCACGAAGCCAGCGCGAGCCATCCGGTGATCATCGGCGCGGCACCACCACCACGTCGTTGATCACATCGCCGACGAGCACGATCCGCTCGCCACTCACGCCGCACGCCCCCGCGCCGACCATGCCGTCGCGATGTCGGCGGCGACCCGCACGTTGTTGCGCGCCAGATC
>JBEBJC010000005.1:0-33664 GCA_040080105.1 Myxococcota bacterium | reverse complement strand
CGCGAAGGGTCTCCTTCATCTCCCACTCCGCGTCGCTGAACAGGGTCGCGGTGTACCAGTCGTCGTCGGCGGTGACGTCGATGTCGACCAGGGTGAAGGTGGCGAGCCCGTCGAACGCCTCGTTCAGGAGGTCCATCTGGGCCGGGACGAGGTCCGAAACGTCGTCGTTGCCGGCGGAGTCGGTGATGACGTGGAAGTAGACCGGAACCTCCGCCTCGCCGCCGCTCGAGTCGTCGTCGTCGTCGTCGCTCGAGTCGTCGTCGCTCGAGTCGTCGTCGCGCGGACGACCCCCGCTCTTCGCCAGCGCTGCATCGAGGACTCCGGCCTCGCGCAGCACCTCGTCCGCGGAGGGCGACAAGCAGCGGGTGCGCTCACCGAGCCGTGGCACCTCCTGACTTCCGACGGGCTCCACCCGGCAACCGGCGAGGAACAACACGACACATCCGACAGACGACCGGCTCATCTTTCCTCCAAATGGCTGCGGTACCCCAACTCCCTCTCGTCCCGCGCCTGGCCCCTCGACCGAGGTCGCGCTCGGTACTCTAGAGGCTTCGGGTTCTCCTCGGGCAGTCTCCTCGCCCGACCGGGGCTAGGCGCTGGCGCACGTCGGCGCGGGCGCGGCGTCGGCGTCCGGATCCTGCCCGACTCCGACCTACAGGTCGTAGACCGCGCCGGCCGCGCGGCCGCGGGCGATGATGTCGTCGATCCGCGCGAGCTGGGCCTCGTTCCCTTGGGCCTCCTCCCAGCCCCGCCACAGCTCTCGGTCCCACGCGACCCGGTGAGCCTCCCGCCCGAGCGAAGTGAACGGGTTGCATCGGTGGGCGTACACGTGTCGCGCCGACCCGAAGTCGAGCCGCGCCCCGCGGGTCATCGACCAAGCGAGCACCGGGTGGCGACCGTAGAAGCGCTCCTGGACCATCGGCTGCTCGCTCCACAGGAGGTCGAGGTTTCCTGCGCTCACCTCACCTCCTCCGACTCGCTCGAGCCCTTCGACCACTCCGGCGGGGACCGCTCCGCGGAGCGATCGGACCTCGCCGATCCCGCCCCCGCGCTCCTCGCGTGGCGCGGGGAGGAAGTGCGAGTAGACGGCGAGCAGGCTCTGCTCGAGGTCGACGAACCCCGAGCCCCTGCGTCGGGAGAGGATCGCGAGCAGCGCCGCGATGCCCTGCTGGGCGTGCGCCTGGAAGCCCGCGATCATCAATCGCTCGTCGTCGCGGTACAGCTTCGCGAACACCCCCGGGATCGCGGCCCACCGGGCGCGCGAGTCCTCGGGGAGCGCCCCGAGGGCCCTCTCGCGCAGGCGCTCCGCTCGAGCGAACGCGTCGTCCATTCGGGCTCCGACCGGCAGGATAGGTCACCCCACCCCGACCGTCCAGGATCGACGCGGTCGACCGGCTCGGCTCACTGCCGGGCGAGCGTGCAGGTCGCGGCGGCGGTCTCCGAGCGCTGGACGGTGAGATCGAGGACCATCTCGTCACCTGCGATCTGGCCGTCGAGCGTCGTCGGGTAGTCGGTCTCTACCTCGATCGTGACCTGGTCCCCGTCGCGGGTGCCGGTCAACGCGTAGTCCTCGGTCGTGGTGTTCACGTACGTCGTGGTGGTGGTCATCAGGCTCGCCACCGAGTGCCAGGTGCCGGTGAGGACGCCGTCCTCGTCCACCAACTCCAGCCCGAGGTCGGTGATCATCACCGTTTGGTACTCGAACGAGCCACCCTCGAACGTCTCGCAGTCCCCGATCCACATGCCGTTCGCGTCGCTCTCGACTTCTGGCGTCGTCTGGGCGCCGACCGGTGTGGTCTCCCCTTCGCCGGCACAACCCACCACGAACAGTCCCAACCATGCTGCACGGCTCATCGTCCCTCCTCCGGCAACCTGGTATCGGCGAGGACCTCTCACCAGTCTCTCACTTAAGGCGCTCCGGTGTCGCGGGTCGTGCACCGCCGCCCGGGGGGCGGAGTACGACCGGCGGTGCGCCGAACTCAGGGCGTCAACGAGGTCATCGTGGCGCAGGTCTCTGGGCTGTCGCCGAACACCAGCATCTGGCCGTCGCTGGCCGCGCACAGGTCCGCGTAGCCCAGATCGGCACACCACGTATTGGCGACGAAGGTGTTTTCGGCGTCGCACCACAGCTTCGCCCGGTCGCTCCCGTCCGGGGCCTGGTAGCACAGCCCGCCGCCGTTCGACGCCTCCGCCTCGCACACACCGGTTTGGTCGAGCTCTTCGAGCTCGCCGCAACCCACCGCCAGGGCCCACGCCACAACCAACAGCTTCATCTCGTACCTCCGGCGCTTGGTGTCGCGTCGGAGGAGATCCTTCGCCCGAAGTCGAACGCCGAGGCGCGACAACTCGGCAACGAGCGCCCCTCGCGCGTGAGGGCCGTCAGCCGGCGCGGCGCAGCCACAGGCACCCGCGCCGCGCTCAGCGGCGGCGGTCGTAGCGGATCCACCGGTGAGTTGGGGTCGGCGGGCGGGGTCGGTCGTTCCAAGCCCGGATCAGGCCGCGAACCGCGGCGATCACCCCGGCCACGCCCGCGATCAGCCCGACCAGGGTCCACCAGGGCACGGAGTCCCCGCCCGGCATCAGCCCGGGCTCACCGTCCGTTGCGGCGTAGAACAAGAGAATCGCCAGCACCCCAAAGGCGATGCCCGGCCAATAGCGTCGCGACGGCCACCCGTCGATGTCGAGCGCGACGATCGCGAACCCAACCGCGAAATCCAACCACGAACGCACCTTCCCCCCCGAGCTGCGTACGGTCGAACCAGCCCGTTGTTGCGTCGGGCCCTGCGGAAGCCCGAACCCCGCCGGCCGCCCGACGTGCGACAACCCGGCACACGCCGGAACCCCGCTGGTACTGGCGACGGGGGACGAAGTGTGGACGGCGGGCTCATCCGCCGCGGGAGGTTGGTCATGCTCAAGCGGTTCGTGGCGTCGGCGTTGGTGGTGGGCGGAGTGCTGGGCGGGCTGGCGGCGACGCCGGCCGAGGCGCTGCCGACCCAGATGAGCATCCGCACGTACTACAGCACCTCCGCCAAGACGGTCGAAGTCGGGGAGAAGCTGATCATCTCGTGTGACGGCAACGGCCAGCGGATGTTGTGGGGGGTCACGTCGGCGTACTACAACACCACGTTCGAGCCCTGCAGCGGGTACTGAACGAGCGCCCCTCGCGCGTGAGGACCGTCAACCGGCGCGGCGCAGCCACAGGTACCCGCGCCGCGTCGGGTGCTCCTGCGCCACCGGGGCCCGGTCGATCACCGCGTCGGCGGCGAGCCCGGCAGCTGCCGCGATGGCCACCACCTCGGGGATCGGGTGGAAGTACCAGGTGGCGTCGACGTCGCGGTCGAACCACCGATCGAGGTGCACCACGTCGGTGCCGGCGTGGAACGCCACCAGCGCGGGTGCGCCCGGGCGCAGCACCCGGTAGATCTCGGCGAACGCGGCCGGCAGCCGTCGGGCCTCGAGGTGCACGATCGCGTAGAACGCCACCACCCCCGCGAACCGCGCGTCGGGGCCACCGAGCGCGGTCAGGTCGCCGACCGAGAACCGAAGCTGCGGGAACCGCCGACGCGCCTCGGCCACCATCGCGGGCGACAGGTCCACCCCCTCCGCGTCGACCCCGCGCGCCGCGAGCGCCGCCCCGACGTGCCCCGGGCCGCAGCCGAGGTCGGCCACCGGCCCCGCCCCGCGCACCTCCTCCGCGAACGCCGCGAGCAGCGCCCGATCGAGGGGCTTGTACGCGAGCTCGTCGACGAACGCGTCGGCGTAGGATTGGGCCACCTGGTCGTACGCGTCGAGGATCGGGTCCCGCATCCCGTGAGCTTACTCGTCGAGCACGAGGAAGCTCCACCGGGTGCCCCACTTCACCACCGAACACAGCGGCGACAGCACCGGCGCGCTCGCCTGGCGGAAGTCGTCGGCGCCCCAGCAAACCACGTCGCCGTCCTCCTCGATCGCGCAGCTGTGGCGGCCACCGGTCGCGACCGCGTTGAACGAGCCCTTCGGCGCGGCGGTCTGGCCGTCCGAGCCGTCGCCCCAGCAGTACAGCTCGGTCGAGCCCACGTCGAGGTTGATGCCGCAGGTGTGCGCGCCGCCCGCGTCGACCTCCATCCACTGCATGCCGGGGAACTGCCACAGCCCGGGGTAGTCGGGCTGGGCGGTGGCCCACGGGGTCGAGGGGGCGGACGGGAAGAACCCGGTGGCGCTGATCTGGCCGGCGCCGTCGTCGCCGAAGCACCCGAGCCGCCCGCCGGCGATGCCACAGGTGTGGGCACGGCCTCCCGCGAGGCGCGAGCCGAGGAACCCGAAGTCCGACGGCTGGGCCGGGGGAGAGGCCTGGCCGGCCCCGTCCTCCCCGAAGCAGGTCATGGTGTCGCGGGCGGTGTTGTACGCGCACACCTGCCCGTCTCCGGCCGCGATCCGTCCGAAGGTGTTGCCCGAGGGGATCACCAGGCCCGCCGTGTCGCCCCAGCACTCGATCGAGCGGTCGGTCTTCACCCCGCAGGTGAACGTGTCGCCGGCGGCGATCCGGCGGTAGGTGGCGGACGGCGGCGACGACTGCCCCTGCGAGTCGTCGCCCCAGCACACGACCTTGTTCGTGTCGGTCAGCGCGCAGGTGTGGTCACCGCCGGCGCTGATCTGCTCGAACCCGCTGCCCCCCGGCGCGTCCGACAGCTGCCCCACGTCGTCCGCACCCCAGCACTCGATCGCGCCGCAGCTGGTGATCGCGCAGGTGTGGTCCTCACCGGCGGTGATGCTCACCGCGTCGCCCGCCAGGAGCTTGTCGGCGTACGCCCGCTCCCGCACCGCGATCGCGTTCCCACCCCACTCCGGCAACCCACCCGCGTACGCCACCGCCACCCAAGCACCGAACATCGAGACCTCCTGCCTGGGCAGGCAGTCGGGTCAGGGGCTCCGATCCGCGCGCGAGGCCGGGGGGTCGACGAACGGCATATGACACCAGGGCGGAGCAACTCTCGATGCGCACGTTCACCTGGCTCCACTACACCGACCTCCACATCGGCCAGCCAGAGCAGCACCTGTGGGCGGCGAAGCGCACCCGAGCCCTGGACGACCTGGCGAGGTTGTACCCGAAGCTCGGACGGGTCGACGCGATCCTGTTCACCGGCGACCTGACCTTCCGCGGGAGCGCTGTGGAGTTCACCCAGCTCTCGGCGGAGCTCGACAAGGTGCGTGAACGGCTACGGGAGCTCGGCTCGGAACCCGTGCTGCTGGCCGTGCCCGGCAACCACGACCTCACGCGCCCGCCGCCAGGGTCGCCGGTCGTGGACGCCCTACAGCACTTCGGCGAGCGACGCGACATCCGGGACCGCTTCTGGAGCGAACCCGACTGCGAGTACCGAGCGACCGTCACACGTGCGTTCGAGGGCTGGACGAGCTGGGCGAGGGCCGGTCTCGGCTGGACCCACCCCCACATCACGTGGGAGAACCATGCAGGGCTGCTCCCCGGGGACTTCGTCGCGACCTGGAGCCGCGACGACCTCCGCATCGGGCTGGTGGGGCTGAACTCCGCCGCGCTCCAGCTCGGCGGAGGGGACTACGAAGGAAAACTGGCGCTCGACCCCCGACAGCTCACGCAGCTGCAGCCCGAGTTCGACGACTGGATCCGGACCCACGATGGGTGCCTCCTGATGACCCACCACCCCGCGTCGTGGCTGGACCCAGCGGCGAAGGCCGAGTTCGACGGCGAGATCTACCATCCCGATCGGTTCGCCGTGCACCTGTGTGGCCACAACCACCAGCAACAGGTGTGGTTCGTGTCACAGGCATTCAGCGAGCCACGCCGAACGGTGCTCGGGCGCTCGTTGTTCGGTGTAGAAGTCGGCGAGCGGCTGCTGGGGTACAGCGTGGGCCAGCTCCGGTTCGAGCCGCAAACCCGGAGGCTCCGGTTGTGGCCGCGGGCGGCGGTGCGCAAGGCGGACGGAACGAGCCCGTTCGACCGAGACCCCACGATGAACCTGGAAGACGAGGGCCACACGAGCTTCGAAGACCTCGGCCCCTCCCGACGACCCGCCGCTCCGACCACCTTCGCCACCTCGGTCGCTCCCACGCTCCTGCAGCAGATGGCGGACCGCCTCGATCGCGTCGCCGGCATCGCCTCCGCTCGACGTGGGGTGCTGGCAGGCGCCGGTCTGGAGGCGCTCGACCCGAACCAGCGTTGGACGGACCTCCTCGGCACCCTGCCCATCCATCAGCTGCGCGCGCTGTTGCGCGCGGCCGAGATCCCAGCCGGCGACCCACTGTTCGAGGCGCTGGCCCCCCGCCCTCCGGCGGACGAACGAGGGCTGGCGAACGCGCTGATCGACGAGGCGGCCAGGCACTTCGCCGCGGAGAAGTTCGTAGAGGCCGCCAGGCTGTACGAAACGATCGAGGCGAGCGCCACCGCGCCTGCAGATCGAGCCCGCGCGTGGGTGAACCGCGCGGCGGCCCTGAACGGTGCCGGCGACTTGGTCGCGTTCGCCCACCTGCTCCGGAGCCGAACCATCGATCCGGGAGCGCTGTCCCCGCGAGGACGAGTGAACCTCGCGCGGCTGATGCTGGCGCTGCCGGACGTCGCCGGGGCCCGCGAGGTCCTCGACCACACCCACGACCCGAGCGCTCGGGCGGTCCGCCAGCTGGCGGACCTCGCCGAGGGGAAGGTCCCGGACGACCCGGCCGACGACGGCGATGTACTGCTGCAGGTCGCGATGCACCACCTCTACGCGCGACGCTGCGCCTCCGCGGTCGGCCTCGCGCTCCGCGCGACGCGGATGGAAGGCGTGAATCGACGGGGCACGCGGGCTGCGGCAGAGCTCGGCGCCCAGGCCCTCCTCCTCCACTGGCTCGGCGAGTCGGTGGATGAGCTGCCCGACAGCGGTGGGGCGCTGCTCGCCCTCGAGGCGCACGCCGAGAAGCACCTCGACGACGACGCATGGGGCGGCGTGCGCGAGCTGCTGCTGGCGTGTAACGCAGAGCAGCAGGAGCCCGTGGCGATTGACTGGTCCGAGCCTCCTTGGGCGACGGCGCTCGAGGTCGAGGCTGGGCCGACGCCGGAGCGCCTGCAGGCCTTGTCGGAGCAGTGGCCGCGGGTCGGCCCGGTGTTGTTGTTCGCCGCTGGGCGGTGGGTCGCCCTGGAGCGCGTCGACGACGCCCTGACGATGGCCCGTCGCGCGTTCGCCATCCTGCCGGGCTACGGCCAGCGCGCGGTGCTCGCGTATGCGCTGACCGCGGGTGGCCAGCGGGACCAGGCGAGGGCTCACCTCCGGGTGCTCGAGCAGCGGCCGTCGACCGAGCTCACCTGGAGCTTGTTGGCGGAGGACAAGCTGGCGGTGCACGATCTCGACGGCGCGCTCGAGCTCGCGCGAAGGTGGGCGCGGGAGTTCCCCGAGTCCTGCGCCCCACTGGTGTTCGAGGTTCGGGTTCGGATGCGCCGCAACGAGCTGGACGCGGCATACGATGCGGTCAGCCGCGCCCTGGAGTTGGGCGGCCTCCAGCTGGCAGACCTGCGCGTGCTCGCGCTCGCTGCGACCGCGGTACCCGTCCAGCGACGACTTGCCGGCCGGATCGCACGAGCGCTGGAGGACAGTCGCTTCCGGGGGGGCGGCGTAGCCGAGGCGCTCCGCCACCACCTCCTGCTCGCGAGCGGCGCCCCCACCGACGTACCGATCGACTGGTCGGCCCTCGAGCGTTCTGGCTTCGTCCGACCGATGTCGGAGCAGGACTTCGAACACGCCGTCACCACACAGCGGAAGCGGAGCGATCTGGCCGAGATGGGCTGGTCGCATGGCCTGATGTCGTTCGAGGACTGGGCCGCATGGAAGGGGCGGCGCGCAGGCGCGACCGCGCTGCGGATCCTCCGCGGTGACGAGGCAGTACCAGCGCCGATCCCCGAGGACGATCCCGTGCCGTGGCGCGGCCGGCGCGTCCACCTGAGCGCGCTGGGGGTCGAGATCCTGGTGGAGCTCGGCCTGCACCTGCCGTTCGGAGAGGCCATCGAGTCGCTCATGCTGCTGCGAGACGCGGCGGACTTTCTGGGGAAGGCGGACCCCTTGGTCGCGTTCCTCCCGGTAGAGCTCGAGGAGACCGACGCGTGGATGCTGCCGTTCGAGGGCCTACCCGTCGCCGAGCGCAGTCCGACGTACGCCGCGCTGTCGGTCGAGGAGGTCCCTGCGGTCGGGGTGTGGCTCGGCTCCCTCGGCCGCTTGCCACGCGCCCCGGGGCCGTGCTGGCGTCCGCCCGCGGGCCCAGTCCTCCTGGAGGCGCCCGCAGCGCACGACCTGCACCAGCGCGGCTGGGCCGAGCCGTTCCTCGACGCGTGCCGGGCGGCCGGGGTGGAGCTCGCGATGGATCCGGTCGCCCGCCACCTGCGACTCGAGCGTCGGCGCGAGCTCGGCGAGCGGTCAGAGGCGGACCGCATCCGGCGCGCGGCGGTCTCGTGGCTCGGCGCCCTGCGGTCCTCCGGCAAGCTCGAGGTGGCGCCGGTGCCCGCCGGTCCACCCCTCGCTCCGCTCGCGAGCGGCGCCGCGGAGCCGCCATGGGTGGCACGGCCGCTCGGGCCTGCTCCCGCACCGCCGGGTCGGCGTCGACGGCGGTCGCATACAGCCCGGCGAGGTACGGGCCCTCGTCGAGGTTACGCGCGCGCAGCTCCGCCCGTAGCCGACGGGCAGCGTCGTCCAACCGACCGGCTCGGGCGGATCCGACCATCCAGATGGAGGTGAGCAACGGGCCACCGGGACCCTCGAGGTGGCGCGCCAGCGCTGCCCACGCGGCATCTGCACGCTGGGGCGACGGCTGCTGGGCGAACGCGGCCACTACCACCGCTGCGCGCCCCAGGGACTCGGTGGGGAAGGCCGGGTCGTCGACCGCGTCGAGGATCCGCGCCTGCTCGGCGTCCGACCACCGAGGATGGAGGCCGAACGCGAGCAGGACGAATCCGGAGACCTCGTCGAGGGGGTGGCCCGGACGGGAGCGGAGCGAGTCGTCGAGCCACGCCATCCGGTTCAGCGGGTCGACCATCGACAGGGCGTCGCCATCCGCTCGCAGGGCGAGGACCTTCGCGAGGTCCGGCGCGAACCACGTCTGGCCGCCCAGCGTCGGTTCGGTCCAGCCCTCCCGCAGCTCGCGCTCGTCGGGGGTGAGCGCGCGGCAAGCGACGCGGAGGAGCGTCGGTTGTAGCAGGTGCCAGTCGACCGCGCCCTCGACCGCGAGGCCGTGCAGCGCCTGCAGCACAGACAGCTCTCGGAGGTCGACGTGTCCGGGTCCGATCCGTCCCGGGTCGTACGGATCGGCGCTGGTGGGTGGACGCGGAGAGTCGAGCTTCGCCACTTCCTGCAGGCCCCCCCCACGGTCGGTTCCTGCCCAGGCCTGGGCGGTGGCCCAGCCGAACAACCGCCAGGTGAGCCAGATCCGATCGGCGAGGGCTGGTGTGAGCGCGTCGACCACCGTACCGCAGAACCGAACCAGCGCGGGCTCTCGCTCGGCGTACGTGTCCGAGTCCGGCGGTCGGAGGGCAGCGGCCGCGATCCGCGCAGCGAGCTCGCGCAGGTCGACATCGATGTCGTCGAGCCTGCGGAGGGGCTGCTCCTTGGCTGCGACGCCCAGCGAGACCAACGCGGCCACCAGGTAGCCGGTGGGGAGGTGCCCCAACTGAGCGGACACGTGCACCTGGTCGCGTAGGAACGCGTCAGACACCTCCCACCGCAGGACGCCCAGTTGGCCGCCCGGGATGCAGGCGAGCTGGCGGCGAATGGCCAGGTCGTCACGCGCGGCCCATGCCCCCCCGGGGCCCAGCCGTTCGACCGCGACCTGCGTCATGTGCCGACCAGCCGAGTCATCCGGCTCGGACAGCAGTCGGCGGAGGTCGTCGATCGACCGCGGGCACGGCACCGCGGGGTCAGTCCAGCGGGACCAACCTGCCATCACGCGCAGATCCGCGCGGACCGCTCGCAGCGGGCTCACGTCCAACGCGTCGCGGACGGCCGCGAGCGAGGCCTCGTCCGGGTGGTCGGCCCAGGCCTCGAACGCGCGGGCGACGCCGCCGTCGTGGAACCAGAGGTGGTCAGCGACCTCCCGAGCACGCGGCAGGATCTCGGGGATTGCGCCTTCGAGGGGCAGGATGACCTCGGTGCCATCGATGACCAGGACGAGATCGGTGCCGCGCGGCTCGGCGGCCGTCATGTTCGCCTTCGCCTGGTCGAGCCACCACCGGATCGAGCGCCCGTTGGAGTGCAGGATGTCCAGATCGAACGACCTGTCGCCTCGGTTCAGCCCTGCGGCGAGCGGGGCGCGCGCGAGATCCACGGCTCGGTTGCGGGCGTTCAGCGCACCGGTGATCGCCGGATACAGGACGTTCCCGATGGTGCCACGCTCCAGCCGGATCGCCTGGGCGACCGCGAGGTCGACCGCCGGAAGCCGACGACGTGGGGTCGCCCACTCCGAGATCGTGCGCCACAAGGTGAACCCGACAGCCTGCGACGACGGACCCGCGGGGAACCACCTTGCCTGACGGACGGTCTGACCGGCGAGGAAGCCGAGGCCGACCTCGACGACTCGCTGTCTGCCGCGCGTGAAGTCCTCCAACCCGACCAGCGCGTCGAGGATCGCGACGGTCCTGGCCTCGGTGTCTAGCAGCCGCGGGTCGGCCGACCAAAGCTCGATGATCGCGTCGATTAGCGGCAGCAGTGCGTGAAAGGCGATCAGATACCCGTGCACCGGCAGCTCAGCCCGTTCGAGCCCGCGCACGGTGCCCAGCAGCTGCGCTTGCGGCTCCACCCCGGCGAGGCCGCCGTAGTGGGCGTACAGGGCCAGAATGTGGGTAGCGTCGAGCGCGTCGGCGTACCCCGCCCGCGCCAAGCGCCCGAGGCAGTCGAACCGCGTCTCGGGCGTTGGGGCCAACTCACGCACGACCTGGGGCAACGTAACGTGCCTTGATACAAGCTCGGCGTACCGCATGTCGTGCGCCGCCGCGGACTCCGCGGTCCACGCGCGGTCGGCGAGCAGGCCGAACGGCCCCTTCGCTCCGATCCCCATCTCCACGAGCTCGCTGCTGATCGACACCAGCTCCTTGTCGGCGAGCAGGAGCTCTCGAGCCGCGAACGGTGGTGGAGACCATGGCCGACGCACCAGGCGTCGCGGAGGTCCTCGCATTGCTGCAGGAGCCAGGCGCGGATACGGAACCGCAATGATCGCCACCTATGCCTTCTTCAGCGTCAAAGGCGGCGTCGGCAAGAGCGCGCTCGCCAGCGCCGCCGGCGTCGCGTCCGCGCGGCTGAACCGGCCCGTCGCGGTGGTCGACGCCGATCTGACCGGCACCTCCCTCGCGGACGGCCTCGCCCTCCGCGCCCCCGGCCCCGGCCCAGACGGGGCGATCGCGTGGGTCGGGGCGCGACCGGCGTCGCTCGACCGCCGCGAGACCCTCCGGCGCCGGCGCGACGAGGCCGAGGCCGAGACCCCGCACAGCGTGCCGTTCTACGACGTGTTGATCAACCGGAGCCCGCGCCCGGAGTTCGACCCCGCCACCATCGCGTGGACCCACGACGATCACCCGGGGGTTCGGTGGTACCCGAGCTCCCCCGCTCCGCGCGAGACCGCCGACAGCGTGCGGTCGATGATGCGCAGCGCGAACTTCGGGAACCGGGTGCTGGGGTCGCTCGGCCGGATCCGGGAGTCCCTCGGCCCCGAGGGCGTGCTGCTGGTCGACCTCCCGCCCGGCATGTTCGGCGTGGGGACCTGGGTCGCCAGCCTGCCCGAGCTGACCCCCGTGCTCGTGACCACCGACGATCGGAACGACCTCTACCGGAGCGCGCACGAGTTCGTGCGGCTCCTCCGCGCGTTCCCCAGCACGCGATGGCTGCTCAACCGCAACCACCGCGCGCCGGAGGAGGTACGAAGAGACCTCCGGTCCTACCTGGACAACCTGCTCCCCGGGCTCGAGAACAAGCTCCGAGTGGTGGGACGAGAAGCCGATCTGGAGCGGTTGTTCCGGGAGGATTCCCTCCGGGTCTCCCAGCCCTTGGCCGACCGGCTCGTGCAGCTGTTGGAGGACACATGACCTTCGGGAACGGGCGCATGAGCTTCGACCCTCCCTACGGACCCATTCTGGGGCTCCAGCCCTTCGAGCTGGAGGGCGCCACCGCCGAGGAGGCAGTGGCGGAGGTTGGCCGACTCGTGACCGAAGGTTCCACTTCGGCAGCGCGGGCGGTCGCGACTCGGGCTGCCCAACGATTTCCAGGTGATCGACGAATCGGCCGCTGGTGTGAGGTGCTGGCTCCCGCCATCGCCAGAGTTCAGGCTCCAGACGAAGGGACGACGAGCGCAGAGCTCAAAGGATGGCTCTCGCGCTCCGGCGCGGCCCACGTCGGCAAGTGGGTCGCGGTGAATCACGGGGAGCTGCTGGCCTCGGGCGACACGGTCCAAGAGATTCGCCAGGCGCTGGACGCCCACCCATCGGCGGTGGGCATTCGCGTTGGGGAGGAGTCCGTTCGTGGATAGCGATCGCGGCGCGTTCGGCGCTGCGCTGGGAGGGACCCAGCGCTACTCCGACCACGACGAACGGATTCGCGATCCGGACAACGCCAGAATCTACGTCCGGGTCAAGGTGAAGCAGGTAGAGGTTCTGGCCATGGTAGACACGGGCGCTCCGTACTGCGTGATTCCGCCGCCCATCGGCCCCAGCGCGCAGCCAGGGGACCCCCAACGCACACTCATGATTCGCGGCGATACCTACGATGGGCACCTGACCCGGGGGCACCTGGTCCTACAGTCGGACTCGGGCCAGCCCACCGAGGTAGAGGCCACGTTCTTCGTTCCAGATTGGGAGGGCGAGTGGGTGCCTCCCATACTTCTTGGGCTTGGACGGTGCGTTGAATCGTCTGTGTTTCGGACTCGACCCTCCGCGCTCCCTGATCCACTTCGGTGTCCCTAGGTGAAGTGCTGTTCCAACACCTGACCGTCGCTACCCCCCGCGCGGGGTGGCGAACGACACGGTCGCGCCGTCGACCACCTGCGGTAGCGTCACCTCGACCCGCGTGCCGCGCCCGAGCTCACTCGCGATCGCCAACGTCCCGCCGAGCCCGCGCACCAGGCGGTCGGTGATCGCGAGCCCGAGCCCCGCGCCGCCGCGGCCCACCGCGCGCTCCGCCCGCGCGAACGGCTGGAACAGCTGGGCGAGCCGCTCCGCCCCGATCCCGATCCCGGTGTCGGTGACCCGCAGCGTGATCGGGCCCCCGCTCACCTCGGCCTCGATCCGCACCTCGCCGGCGTCGGTGAACCGCACCGCGTTCGACACCAGGTTCAGCAACACCTGGCGCACCCGGCCGGGGTCGACCCGGACCATGGCCGCTCCGGCCGATACCACCACCCGCAGCCCCTTCGGACGCGCCAGCGCCCGCGCGGCGTCCGCGACCGGCCGAACCAGCGCCGCGAGCTCGATCGCCTCGACCTTCAGATCGACCCGCCCGGCCTCCACCTGCGACAGGTCGAGCAGCTCGTCCACCAGGTGCAGCTGGTGGCGCGCGGCCACGCAGATCCGCTCGACGTCCGCGCGTGCAGGGTCGGACGGCTCCGCGGATTCGAGCACGAGCTCGCCGTAGCCGAGGATCGCGTTCAGCGGCGTGCGCAGCTCGTGGCTCACCCGCAGCAGGAACTCGGTCTTCATCTCACTCGCGGCGGTCGCGGCGGCCGCGTGGGCGTCGGCGGTCGCGCGGGCCTCCTCCAGCGCCGCCTGGTGCCGCCTCAGATCGTCCACCGCGCGGTACAGCAGCTCCCGGTCGCGGTCGAACCGGCCCCGGTTGGTGAAGCCGAGCGCGGCGGTGGCGCCGACCAGCGTGATCACGTCGACGGTGGCGGGCAGCCACGGCTCGGGGCCGTCGCCGGTGTACGCCCGGCCGACCCGCATCGCGAGGACCGCCGCGGCGAGCGCGAACGCCAGGCCGACCGCCTGCCCGCGAGGCAGCAGGGTGGTGCCGAGCGCGACGAACAGGATCGCGTACGCCGGGGCGGTGACGCTCTCGCGCAGCCACACGTGTGCGTCGGCGGCGACGAGGGTTCCGACGGCCACCAGCCCGAGGGTGCCGGCGCGGGTGTAGCCGAGGCGCCCGAATCCGATCGCGGCGGCCGCGGTGAGGGCGACCAGCACGAGCTGGGCCACGATGTGCGGAGTGACGATCTCACCGCCGAACGCGAGGGTGAACAGCGGGAACGGCAACGTGGCGGCCCCGACGGCCTGCAGCACGCGTCGGCGGTGCGAGGCGTGCTCCCGCTCGAGCTGCGCCGCCAGATCGTCGGCCTCGTCGGGCCGGTGCCCCATGCCACCCCCTCTGCTCCGTTCGGTCCGGGCGAGAGCGGCTTCGGATCCGCCGGTCTCACCGGTACTGGTCGAGCTCGTCCGACGACCACCCGGTGAGGCGCGCGAGGTTCACCTGCTCCTCCACCCGACGCTGCGCGAGCTGCTGCTCGTACACCCGGCCCTGCTGGCAGCTGGTGTCGCCGGTGAACGGGTGGTTCACCACGTACCGGGCCTGCCACGGCGAGCTGTCGGCGGTCTCCTGGAACACCAGGTCCTCCGGGAAGTTCGCCGCGTCGTACCGCACGTGCAGCCGGGTCACGAACCCGCCCTCCATCCCGCCGTGGTAGTCGTTCGCCCAGCTCGCCCCGAGGCTCTGCAGCTGCGCGCCGGTCAGCTGCTCGGCCGAGCACGGGTCACACGACACCGCGAGCGGCCAGGCGTACTCGGTGTACACCGCGCTCATCTCGTCGCGGCGCACCTTGCGGTCGAACATCGCGGTGTAGAACTTGGCGAAGTTGCCACCCTGCCCCACCGCCTCCGGCAGGTTCAGGTCGGTCGGCATCTTCGCGGTGCGGTAGTTCGTGGTCTCGACCCGGCCGCGCGGGGTGAGCGCGAACACCAGCAGGTCCTGCGGCCCGTCGGCGTTCACCGTACCGAGCCGGATCGGCAACATGAACTTCGGCGAGTCGTACTCGACCCGCAAGGGCCGCGGCCACGCGAGCCCGAGCCGCTTCTGCTCCTTGAGGTCGATCTTCGCCAGGAAGAAGTGCATGTTCTGGCGGATGTAGCTGTCGAGCACCGCCGAGGCGCCCGGGGGGATCCGGTACCCCTCGAGCTGCAGCCACTGCTCGAGGCCGCCGCCGCGCTCGGCCCGGATCACCACGATCTCGTACTCCTCGAGCTTGTACTGCTGCTCGACGTGGACGCCGTACTCACGCGCCTCGGCCGACTTCCGACGGAGCCCGCCGAAGTCGGCCATCGGAGCGGACGCCGGCATCGCCTCGTCCATCCGGTCGTCGTACGCGTACGGCTCGGGGCACGGGTCGGGGTCGTAGTACTCGGCGAGCCGCGGGACCGTGTACTGGTCGAGCAGGTCGATCGTCGCTTGGTCGGCGACCTTCACCATGTCCGGCCGGATCTCGGTCGGCACCGGCACCACCAGCCCGAACCGCTCGGGGTCGCCGCGGTAGTCGTTGGCCATGGTCAGGATGGTGTGGTCGCCGTCGCGCACCAACACCACCTTGCTCGACTTGTTGAACAAGCTGCCCGGCTCCTGGCTCACGTAGAAGCCACAGAACGACCAGGCCGTAGGCGCCAGGGCCAGCGCGCACGCCGCGGCCACGATCAGGTTCCGCATTCGGTCCTCCGCGCGGTCAACGCGGGAGGCCAGCGGGTCCTTACACCCTCACGCCTGGACCCGGCCGACGACCTTCTCGAGCGCCGCCAGGTCCTCGGCGAGCGTCGCCACCTCCGACCGCTGCCGGAGGAACGCGTTGAGCAGCGGCATCCGCTCGATCGCGTCGTCGACCGCGGCCGAGCTGCCCTTCCGGTACGCGCCGAGGCGGATCAGCTCCTCGTTCTCGGCCCACGTCGCGAGGAGGTCGCGACACCGCGCGGCGAGCGCTCGGTGGCGCGGGGTCACGATCCGGTCCATCAGCCGCGACAGCGACGCGAGCACGTCGACCGCGGGGAAGTGGTTGTGTGCCGCGAGCTTGCGCGACAGCACCACGTGCCCGTCGACGATCCCGCGCACCGCGTCGCCGATCGGATCGTTGTTGTCGTCGCCCTCGACCAGCACGGTGTACAGCCCGGTGATCGACTTGCCGTTGCTCCCGGGGCCGGCCCGCTCGAGCAGCCGCGGCAGCAGCGCGAACACCGACGGGGTGAACCCGCGGGTGGTGGGGGGCTCCCCCGCGGCCAACCCGATCTGGCGCTGCGCGAGGGCGAGCCGGGTCAGCGAGTCGACCATCAGCAACACGTTCAGCCCGGCGTCGCGGAACGCCTCGGCGATCGTGGTGGCGAGGAACGGCGCCTTGACCTGCAGCGCCGGCGACTGTTCGGACGTCGCGACCACCAGCACCGACCGCGCGAGGCCCTCCGGGCCGAGGTTCGTCTCCAGGAACTCGCGCACCTCGCGGCCGCGCTCCCCGACCAGGCAGATCACGTTCACGTCGACCCGGATGTTCCGCGCGATCATCCCGAGCAGCGTGGACTTGCCGACGCCCGAGCCGGCCATGATCGACATCCGCTGCCCGACGCCGAGCGTCACCAGCCCGTCGAGCACCCGCACCCCGGTCGGCAACACCTCGGTGATCAGGTGGCGGTCCATCGGCGCCGGCGCGTCTCCGGTCACCTTCCGCTTCGACGCGGACGCGGGCAGCGGCCGCCCGTCGAGCGGCCGGCCGAGCCCGTCGAGCACCCGGCCGAGCAGGTCGGTCCCGACCCGCACCTGCAGCGAGTCGTACCGGTGGCGCACCTTGGCCCCGAACGCCACCCCGTCGGTGGTGTCGAGCGGCATCAGCAGCGCGCGCCCCTGGCGGAACCCGACCACCTCGCACATCACGTCGGGGTCGACCGTCCACACCGAGCCGAGCGTCGCGCCGGGGACGTCGGCCTCGAGCAGCGGCCCGACCGCCTGCACGAGCCGCCCGGTCACCCGCTGCAGCGACGCCTCCGACAACGCCATCCGCAGGCCGGCCAGATCGATCATCGGTGGCTCGCGAGCCACGACTCGGTGGCCTCCGCGATCCCGGCGGCCGCGGCCTCGAGCGACGCGTCGATCGCGACGTGCCGGGTCTCGACCAGGCAGCCGGTGGTCAGCGACGGATCGGCCACCACCCGCGACCGGTGCCGCTCGGGGACCACCGCCGCGACCCGCTCGACCGCCGACGGCGGGACCTTCACCCACACCTCGTCGTCGTCGGGCAGCCGATCGATCGCCGCCCGCACCAGGTTGGGCAGCGCCTCGGGGTGGATCGCGAGCGACGCGCCGACCACCCGCCGCGCGAGGTCGAGCACCAGCGACGCCAGGTCTTCACTGGCCCGGGTCAACGCGGCGCGGCGGGCCCGCTCGAGCTCGGCCACCAGGGGCCCGACCGCCGCGACCCGGGCCTCGAGCTCGGCGAGCTGGCCCGCGGCCTCGGCCCGCGCCACCGCGGCTCCGGCCTCGAACGCCGCCTCGCGCTCCTGCTCGAGGTCGATCGGCGGCGGCGGCGGCGGGGTGCGCGCGTCGAGCAGCTCCGGGGTCGGGGACGACACCACCGGCGGGGTGGCGAAGTGGTGCAGCAGCGGGACGAACTCCTTGGCCATGGGCTACACCAGCTCGTCGCCGCCGATGTACAGGCGCACGACGCCCTCCTCGGCGAGCTTCTGCACCACCTGCACGATCTCCTCCTGCGCGAGCACGACCTGGGACTTCGGCAGCGGGGCCATCAGCTCGATCTCCTCGCGCAGGTCGGACGCGGCGCGCGACGACATGTTGCGCAGGAACAGCTCGCGCATCGTGGGCTCGGCGCCCCGCAGCGCGACCAGCAGCGTCTGGCGGTCGACCTGCTTGAGCAGCGCCTGGACCGACCGGTCGTCGAGCACCTGCAGGTCGGCGAACGTGATCATCCGGCGCCGCAGCACGTCGGACAGCTCGGGGTCGGTGTCGCTGATCTTCTCGAGCAGCGGCTCCACGTCGCCCTTGTTCAGGCGACCCAGGACCCGGGCGGTCTTGTCGATGCCCTTCACCTGCCACCGGTCGCCGCTCTTGCTGTCGAGCGCCTCGCGCAGCGCGGCCTCGATGTCGTCGGCGATGGTCGCCGGCACGCCGTCGAGGCGCGCCATCCGCAACGACACGTCGAACCGGGTGTCGTCGTCGTACGCGCCCAACACCGACGCGGCGGTCTCGGGGCCCATCATCAGCAGCGCCACCGCCTGGGTCTGGGGGTGCTCGTCGCGCAGCAGCGTGGCGAGCGTGCGCGGCGGGTTGGCCGCGCAGAACTCCTGGAACTCGGTCGAGAACGCGCGCCGGAGCGTGCCGCCGACCTTCTGCCCCCGCTCGCCGCCGACCAGGTCGGGCAACACGGTGATCGCGAAGTCGCGACCGGTCTTCGGGATCATCGAGCTGCGGGCGAGGTCCTTGACGAACTCGCTCACGATCTTCTCGACCACGTCGGGCTCGACCGTGTCGATCTGCCCCACCGCGTGGCCGATGTCCTCGACCTCGCGCACCGACAGGTACGACAACAGCTTCCGGGCGGAGTCCTTGTCCAGCACCATCAGCAGGACCGCGGCCCGTTGAGGACCGGTGAGTCCGTCGACGGTGGTGATCGCGGTGGGCTCGTTCTCGGCGGACATCCGACCCCTCCCCTACTTGGCCCGGGCCCACTTGCGGAGCACGTCTGCGGCGATCTCGGACTCCCGGTCGACCAGGCGCTTGAGGTCGCGCGGGTCGACCGGCTGGAAGTTCTCCACCAGCTGCTTGAGCCGGTTCGCCAGATCGGCGTCCGGGTCCGCCTCTTCTTCCCCTTCGGGCTCGATCACCTCGACCACGGGCTCGGGCTCGAGCGGGCGGATCGAGACGGCGACCAGCGGGCGGACCACGAACCAGAACACCATCGCGAGGGCGACCAGGCCCACCGCGTACGGCAGGAACTCCATCGCCATCGTGGTCGGGGCGACGCCGGGGTCGGTCCCGTCGATCCAGTCGGTGGCGGCGAACGGGAGGTACGACACGGTGACCACGTCGCCCCGGGCGCTGTCGTACCCGACCGCGGCCTGCACCGCGCCGTCGATCTGCTTCTGCAGGACCGCCGGGTCGATCTTGCCCTGCGACGCGGTCACCACCTGGTCGATCCGCGCCTGGTCGACCTGCACGGCGACCGACAGGCGCTTGACCCCACCGGCCGGCCGCTTCGCGACCTCGTCGACCGTGGGGTACGCGTAGTTCACCGTGTTCGCCGACCGGTTCGACGCGCTCGCGCCGGGGTTCGCTGCGGGGGTGCCGTTCTCGGGCAGGTTCGCGTCGACCCCGGGCACGCCGCCGCTGCCGGCCTTGGTCGAGTTGCTCGCGGTCTCCTCGACCACCTCGCTGACCACCGCCTGCTTGGTCGCGTCGACCTGGCGGGTGGTGACCTCGGACGAGGTGAGATCGAGGTCGATGGTCGCGGTGGCGGAGAACCCGCCGCCGTAGCCGACCACCGGCAGCAGCGCCTGGGCGATCGACCGCTCGACCTGGGCCTCGAGCTGGGCCTTGTACTCGACCAGCTTGCGGGTCTCGCCGAGCGGCCCGTCGTCGCCGGCGCCGTCGCCGGTGGCGAGCAGCGAGCCGCGGTCGTCGGCGACCGACACCCGGTCCGGGTCGAGCCCCTCGACCGAGTTCGCTACCAGGTTCACGATCGCGCGGACCTGGCCGGCCTCGAGGGTCGCGCCGGGCTCGAGCTTCACGAACACCGAGGCCGAGGCCGGGCGCTGCTCCCCGATGTACAGCGACTCCTGGCGCGGCACCACGTGGACCTGCGCCGCCACGATGCCGTCGATCCCGTTCAACATCCGGGCGAGGTCGGACTCCGACGCCCGCAGGAACGCCCACTGCTGGGCCTGCGGGGTGAGCCCCACCTGCAGATCACCGACCTCGGACAGCCCGGGCAGGTCGGTCTCGAGCGCGATCGCGGCCCGCGCCGCGCCGAGCTTGTTCTGCGGCACCTCGAGCGCGTCGGGCGAGGCCATCCGGTACGGGATGCCGGCCTTGTCGACCGCCCCGGCGGCGAGCAGCGCCTGGTCGTAGCCCTGGCCCGACATCACCGGGACCCAGGTCTCCTGACCCGCCCACAGCGACAGGCCGGCCGCCGCCACCACCGCCACCGCGATCGCGGCGAACAGCCGGATCCGCCGGGCGGGCTCGAGCGACGTGACGGCTGCCAGGACTCGCTGCAGAAGGCGCAAAGGGGCTCCGGCTCGAGTGGAGAACTGCCTAGATCGCGAGGTTCATCAACTGTTCGTACGCGCCCACGACCTTGTCGCGCACCGAGACCATCGCCCGCAGCGCGATGTCGGCCTGTTCGAGCGCGATCATCGAGCCGTGGAGGTCCACGTCGCCGCCGGAGGCCAGCGCCACCAGCGCGTCGTCTCCCGCGGCCACCGAGTCGGACACCCGGCCCACCGCGCTGTCGAGCTGCGCGGCGAACACGCCGTCGACCGGGGCCGCTGCCGCGACCGGGGGAGCGAGCGCGGGCGCTTGCGCGGCGCCCACCGCCGTGACCCCGGTCAACGGCCGATCTCGAGCGCCCGCAGCGCGAGCTGGCGGGTGGTGTCGAGCACGTTGGCGTTCGCCTCGTAGCTGCGCGAGGTGGTCATCAGGTCCACCATCTCGTGCAGTACGTCGATGTCGGGGTACAACACGTACCCCTCGGCGTCGGCGTCGGGGTGGCCGGGCTCGTACACCGCGCGGCCGCGGCCCGAGGTCACCGCCACCTCGGTGACCTGCACCTCGGCGAGCTGGCGCTCGAACGCGGACGCGAACGGGTCGGGGGCCACGGCTTCGAACACCGGGGCGCGGCGCTGGTACGGGCCGCCTTCTTCGGTGCGCGTCGTGCGGGCGTTCGCCAGGTTGCTGGCGATCGACTGCAGGCGCACCCGCTCCGCGGCCAGTCCGCTGGCCGAGATCTGTAGGGTATCGAGGATGTCCACGTCGTCTCCTAGGCGCGGCCGTCGCTGACCGCGTACCGAAGCAGCGCGAGCTTGGAAGTCAGGCCCTTCGTGACCGCCTCGTACATCAGGGCGTTCTCCGACAGGCGGGCCGTCTCTCGCTCGGGAAGGACCGAGTTGCCGTCCGCGGCCCACACGGGGGCCTCGAGCTCGACCACCGCCGGGTCCGACGGATCGAACCCGCCAGCGGTCGAGAAGTGTCGCGGATCGGTGTGCTGCAACGCCCCGTTTCTTCCGGGCTCCACCGCCTGGGCCAACACCTCGGTGAAGTCGATCACCTTGGCCTTGAACCCGGGCGTGTCGGCGTTGGCGAGGTTGGTCGCGGTCAGCGAGTGCTGGGCCATCCTGAGGTCCAGGACCCGCTGCAGACCACCCACCAGAGGATCGAACTCAATCGCCATCGGCTTCTCCGTTGCGCCCCCCCCTTCGGACACCCCCCGTGGGAGTTTAGGAAGTGGCCCGGCGGAGCAACCGGGGCGGGTTCGGTTACCGCGATCCTGTTCTCCAGACCTCGATTTGGGCCAAGAACGCGGCGTGGTTACCGTCCTCGCGCGACAGGGCCGACAGCGTCGGCGCGTCCGACCGCAGGGAGTCGGGCAGGGTCGCCCCGGACCGCAGGGCGATGGCGGTGGCGAGCCACTTGGCCTCTACCGGGGTCCACGCGTCGGTCGCGCGGGCCACCGCGAGGCCGGCGGCGGTGATCGCCTCTTTGGGGCGGTTCAGCTCGACCGCGCACCGCACCGCCATCAGCTCGAGCTCCCCCGGGGGTTGCCCCTCGAGCGGGCCGGCGGACAGCCGGCTCATCAAGATCGCGAGCGCGTCCTCACACCGCCCGGTCCGGAGCTGCAACACCCCGAGCTCGCGCGTCGCCTCTTCGAACAGCGCCGGCTCGGACGCGGCCGACCGGTACGCGGACACGGCCGCGTCGACCTGGTCGAGCGCCGCGTGGGCCTCAGCCGCCGCGAAGTCGAGGCGACGCCCCAAGCCGACGTCTCCGGGCGCGAGGGCGCGCGCGTACGCGACCGTCTCGAGCGCGCGGTCGGGGTTGTGGGTGACCACCTGCAGGTGCGCCAGCCGGCCGAGCGCGAGCGGGTCCTCCTGCCCGGCCGCCGCGAGCACGGTGGTGAGGTCGAGCTGGACCTCGAGCGCCTCGTCGGCGAGCCCGAGGCGCTCCCACGCCAGCGACGCCGACGCGAGCAGCGCCACGTCCGACACGTGCGACGCGAGCTCGTCGCGCCAACACGAGTCGAACACCGCCACCAGCTCGGCGTCGCGGCGGTCGCGATCGAGCTCGGCGATCCGACGACCACAGTCGTCGAGCAGGCGCGCGCCCACGTCGGAGTCGTGGACCTCGGGGTAGGTGTCCCACAGCTGGACCAGGGTGCCGGCGGCGGCCTCCCAGTCCACGTACCGCTCGTGCACCTGCGCGAGCAGGTACAGCGCGTCGGCCCCCGCGGGCCCTCCGCCGGCGGCGAGCGCGTGCAGCTCCGGCACCCACGCGGGCCACCGGCGCACGCCGTCGCGCAGCATCCGCACCATCACCTCGCGCACCTCGAGGATCGGCGCGAGCGCGTCGTGTGGGGCGGTGAGGTACGCCTCCTGCGCCCGATCCACCTCACCCAGCACCAGCCACGCGTCGCCGAGCGCGAGCCGCGCGAACGCCTGGTTCGGCCCCATGGTCTTCGCGACCGCCGACTGCAGCGGGGCGATCGCCTCCTCGGCGAACCCGTCCCGCAGCAGGAGCTCCCCCGCGAGCAGCTCGCCCGTAGGGGTGTCGGCGACCCGCGCCAGCGCGCGGCCGGTCTGCGACGGCGCCGGGAGCCCGGTCGCGAGGGACAGCGCCCCCAGGCACTCGAGCACCCGCTCGGGATCGGCGTCGCGGTACCACGCCTGCTGGCACGCCGCGCGCGCCTGCTCGTGGTCGCCGAACTGCATCGCCGAGTCGGCGTGGCGCAGGAACATCGCGGCGGGCGGGAACCCGACCCCCTCCCCGCGCGAGAAGTAGTAGGCCGCCTCGCGGTGCATCCCGAGGGAGTGGTGCGCGCTGCCGAGGCGCCAGTACGCGAGGTTCAGCAGCCGGCCGTCCTCGAGCGACGGCAGCAGCAGCCGCCACCGCTCGACGTCGGCGAGCGTCGGCGCCTCCACCAGGTCGAGCGCCTCCCACCCGACCGGCGGGACCCGGCCCGGGTCGTCCACGTCGAGGTGGATCGCCGACGACGGCAGCCGGTAGGTCCGGGCGTCGCGCAACAGCGGGGTGAGCGCGATCTTCGGCTCGGGCGCCATCCCGCGCGGCAACCCGTCGAACAGCTCGTCGATCGTCGGGATCGGCGCCGACTCGAGCACCTGCGGCTCGCCCGGGCGCAGGGTCACCGTCACCACGTCGCCCGAGCGGGTGAGCTCGGCGATGATGTGCGGGTCGACCTCGAGCACCACGAACTGGGTGCCGCCGCCCGCGTCCACCGTGCGGGCGAGCACCAGCGACGGCTCGCGCCAGGTGCGCACCTCCACCCCGATCGGGGCGGTGTTGTGGTACACGCCGAGCTCGATGAAGTCGGGCTGGGTGCGCGGCAACACCACCACCGTGGCGTCGTGAGACGGGTGGAGCGACAGCGGCTTGGCCAGGGCCAGCGTGGCCAGCAGCGGGACGATCACAGGACGAACCCGAGGCCGACACACCCGCGCCACGCGCCGAGCAGCAGCCCCTCTCCGCCGGGCATCCCCGCGCGCCGCCCGAGGTACACCTCGAGCTCGAGCCGGCGCACCGGACCGCTGGTGGCGGGCGGCATCGGGGGGTCGACCAGCCCGGTGTCCACCCGCAGGCCGGCGCGCAGCTCGCCGCCGATCCGCGCGCCCTGGACCACCCGCGACGGGTCCTCCTCGGGGCGCTCGGAGAACACGGTCCAGCTGGGCCCGACCCCGGCGTACAGGTCGACCTTGCCGACCGTGCCGCCGAGCTCGACCAGCCCCGACAGCGGCGCGATCTCGAACGTGGTGCCGTCGGCGCGCAGCCGGCGGAACGACGCCTCGAAGTCGAGGGACACCGGGCCGACCACCGGGGTGACGACCCCGATCCCGCCGAGCCACGAGCCGGACTTGTACACCGCGGCCAGCGCGGGCTCGTTCCACTGTTCGACCAGCCCGCGGATCACCAGGTGCACCCCCGGCGCCGCCGGCGGCTCGGGGATCGGCGCCGCGAGCGCTGTCGACATCCACGCGATCATCGGGACCTCCGTCGGCGCGACCACACCAGCGCCGTGACCCACGCCCACAGGCCGTGGGGCGCGTGTCGACAACCGACGCCGCCCTCCTCTCCGGCCAGGGTGGTCGCGAGCAGCACCTCGCCGCCGCCGGAGCCGCCCGCGGGCGGGTCCACCGACGTCGAACTCCCGGAGCCGCCGGAGGGGCCGGTGGTCCCGGGAGGATCGGTCGGCGCCTGCCCGGTGTCCCCGGTCGAGGCCGTGTCGGCGGTGCCCGTGTCGCCGGTCGAGCCGGTGGACGCGGTCCCGCCCGTGGAGGCGGTGCTGCCGGTGGCAGCCCCTGCCTGGACGAACAGGAGGACGAGTGCGGTCAAGGCCACCCCACGGAGGTCCCATCGGACGCGGGGGGCGGCGCTTGAGCCCGCGGCACTACCCGAGGAGCTTGAGCACGCCCTGGTTCAGCTGGTTGGCCTGGGCGAGCACCGCGAGGCCGGCCTGCTGCATGATCTGGTACTTCGACATCTCGGAGCTCTCGTACGCGAAGTCGGCGTCGCGGATCCGCGACTCGGCGCCCTCGAGCTTCTCGGTGTAGGTCTCGAGGTTCTTCATCGCCGACTCGAGCCGGTTGGTCGTGGCACCGTACGAGGCGCGGTACCCGTTCACGATGTCGAGCGCGGCGTCGAGGCCGGTGAGCGACGCCGAGGCGTTCGCCGCGGTGCTCAGGTTCACCGACGCGGTGTCGACCGCGAGGGTGGCCGCGCGCAGGTCGCCCAGGGTGATCGCGATCGAGTCACCGGCGCCGTTGTTCACCCCGACCTGCACCGACAGCGTGGTGATCGAGGCGTCGGCCAGGAGCACCCCGTTGAACTCGGACACCGAGGCGATCCGGTCCACTTCCGCGGTCAGCTCGAGGAACTCGGTCTGGATGTAGTTGCGCTCGGTGTTCTCGAGCGTCTCCGACGCCGACTGGACCGCGAGCTCGCGCATCCGCTTGATGATGTTCGCCACCTCGCTGGTCGCGCTCTCCGCGACTTCGATCAGCGACACACCGTCGTTGGTGTTCCGCATCGCCTGGCGCAGCCCCTGGGCGATCGCGGACAAGTTCTCCGCCACGCCGAGTCCAGCCGCATCGTCGGCCGCGCGGGAGATCCGCAGACCGGAGGAGATGCGGCCGAACGAAGCCTGCAGGCTCCGGCTGGTCCGCTGCACGTAGGTGACGGCGTTCGTCGCCGCCATGTTGCTGTTGACGGTCAGTGCCAAGGTCCACTCCTTCGTCTGGTGCGTCAGCGGGTACGTCCACCGTCCCCGCCACGGGGAAGTTCTCGGATCGCAGGCGCGCCGGTTCAAGTGACTTCGCGGTTTCACGAGCTACGGTCAGCTGTCCCGGCGGCGGATGACGGCTGCGACGCCGCGTCCGTGATCCAGGTGGACGGGTGTTGGCCGAATCGCGCGCGTTGTCGCGGGTGCGCGAGTGTGTACCTGCAGCCCTACCCTGGAGGGCCCGTGTCCACGTTGTTCACCCCGTTCCGCCTCGGCCGGATGTCGCTGCCCAACCGGGTGGTGATGTCGCCGATGACCCGCTGCCGCGCGACCGCAGGCACTGGTCTCCCCACGCCGATCATGGCGGAGTACTACGCCCGACGCGCCGAAGCGGGGCTGCTCGTCACCGAGGGCACCGCGCCCTCCGCCGACGGCCTCGGGTACGCCCGCACGCCCGGCGTGTACGACTCGCAGCAGGCAGAGGCGTGGCGGATCGTCACCGACGCCGTCCACGCGAGAGGGGGCCACATCGTCGTGCAGCTGATGGACTGCGGGCGGATGGCCCACCCGTTGAACCAGCCCCCGGGGGCCCGGATCCGCGCGCCCTCCGCGGTCGCTGCGCCGGGGACGATGTGGACCGACCAGCAGCAGCACCTGCCCTACCCAGTACCCGCCGAGATGACCGAGGCCGACATCGAGGCGGCCATCACCGGGTTCGTCGCGGCCGCGCGCCTCGCGGTGGGTGTGGCTGGGTTCGACGGGGTCGAGCTGCACGGAGCGAACGGCTATTTGATCGAGCAGTTCCTGAACACCGCCTCGAACCTGCGGACCGATCGGTGGGGGGGCTCGGTCGAGAACCGGGTCCGGTTCGCGGTCGAGGTGGCGACCCGGGTGTCCGCCGCGATCGGCCCCGACCGGGTCG
Source organism: Myxococcota bacterium (assembly GCA_040080105.1). Taxonomy (GTDB): domain Bacteria; phylum Myxococcota_A; class UBA796; order UBA796; genus JACKER01. The sequence continues at coordinate 7,317 of JBEBJC010000005.1, read as the reverse complement.
GGATCCGGCTGTCCCCTTACGGTAGCTCCGGCGGCATGGTGGCGGACGACGACACCGACGCCGTGTACACCAGCCTCGCCGCAGCGCTGTCCGAGCTCGGGTTGGCGTACCTCCACGTGGTGGACCACTCCGCGATGGGAGCGCCGCCGGTGCCCCAACGGATTTCGGACGCGCTCCGCACGTTCCGCGGCCCGTACATCGCGGCGGGCGGCTTCGACGCGGACCGGGCGGAGCAGGTGCTGGCAGCGGGCGCGGCAGACCTGGTCGCGTTCGGGCGCCCGTTCCTGGCGAACCCGGACCTCCCGGCGAAGCTCCGCGCGGGGACCCCGTTGAACAGCCCGGACCCCGCCACCTTCTTCTCGCCCGGGGTGGAAGGCTACCTCGACTCCCCGGCCTGATCGGGGACCGACGGGTCAGCCCTTGCGCGCGATCAGCCCGACCGAGCCCACGTGGCGCGCGGAGAACCACCGCTGCTCCACCGTGAGGCCGGCGCGTCGCACCGCCGCGTCCAGCGTGGCCCGGTCGTAGTACACCAGGTGGCCCGGCACACACCACATCGGGTCGTCCCACCCGAGCGCGCGGTGCGCGGGGTGGTCGAGGTCGGGCGTGGACAGCGCCACCACCCCGCCTGGCCGCACCCGCGACGCCAGCGCCGCCAGCGCCGCGTCGGGGTCGGGGAAGTGCTCGAGCACCTCCCACAACACCGCCGCGTCCGCCGGGGGATCCCACACGGGCAGCGCCTCGGGGATCGCCACCGCCTCGGCGCGCACCCCGAAGGTCGCGCGCGAGAACGCCACCGCCGGCGGGGACAGCTCGTACCCGACCACGTCCCACCCGCGCCACGCCGCCGCCGCGAGGAACACCCCCCAGCTGCTGCCCACCTCGAACATCCGACCCGGTCCACCCACCGCGGCCTCGAGCCGCATCAGCAGTGGCTCCCACGCGAGGCACTCCTGGGTCACCGCTCGCCCGTCGGGCGGGGTCAGGCCGGCCGGGCTGCCGCGCTGCGCCGCGTAGTACGCCTCCAGCTCGGCGCCGGGCGGCACGGTGGGGGTGAACACCAGGCCACACCCGCCGCACCGGCTCCACACCTTGATCGGGTCGAGCCGGTTGAACACGGTCTGCACCCGGGTGGCGTTCGCGACGAACACCACCTCACCCGCGCCCCCACACGACGGGCACCCGCGCTCCGGGTCGGTGCGGGTCCACGGCTTGGCCCCGGGGTGACGCAGATCCGCGAGCCGCCCGTCTCGCCCGACCGCGCGTCGGTACAGGGTGAGCGCGTCGTGGTGCCGACCTTGGCGCGCCCACGCCTCCGCCAGGTGGTGGGCGGCGATCGCGTGGTTCGGGTCGAGCGCCAGCGCCTGCTGCGCGAGCTGGGCCGCGGTGGGCGGGTCGACCCGCAGCGCCACCTCCGCCGCCTCGGCCAACAGCCCGGCCTCCGGTCGAGCCGCCACGAGCTCGGCGTACTTGCCGAGCGCCTCGCGGTTCCGTTGTTGATCACGCAGCGCGCGCGCCTGTGCCAGCGGGTCCATGGGCGGACTGTACACCGTTTTCGGTGGGGGTCTAAAGGCGGTCCCCGGTCGTCCGAACGTGGCGACATGACCGATCCCTCGATCACCCTGTGCATGATCGTCCGCGATGAGGCGGCGTTCCTCCCCGGCTGCCTCGAATCGGTCGCCGGGCTGGTCCGCCAGATCGTGGTGGTCGACACCGGGTCGACCGACGGCACGCCGGAGCTCGCGCGCGGGCTCGGCGCCGAGGTCGTGTCGTCCCCGTGGAACGACGACTTCGCCGCCGCCCGCAACGCCGCGCTGCCCCACGTGCGCGGGGAGTGGATCCTGGTGCTCGACGCCGACGAGCGGTTGGTGCGGGGCGCGGCAGAGGCGGTGGCCCGCGCGGTGTCGCGCGGCGGGTTCGTGCTCGGGCTGCTGCCGCTGCACAACGCCGCCCGGTTGGGGGCGACCGACGCGGAGGTCGTGTCCGGCGCTGCGCGGCTCGGCAACGCCTCGTCGCTGCCCCGGCTGCTCCGACACACCCCGGATCTTAGGTGGGAGGGGATCGTCCACGAGAACGTGGTCGGGTGGCTCGAGCGCCACGGCGGCGCCACCGCGTACGTCGACGCGCCCATCGTCCACCTCGGGTACGTGCCGGCGGTGCACGAGGCCCGCGGGAAGGCCGACCGGAACCGGCGCCTGCTCGAGCGGCTGTGCGCGGCCGAGCCGCACGCGCCCGCGCCGTGGAGCCACCTCGCGGCCGAGCGGGCGCGCGCGGGGGACACCGCCGGCGCGATCGACGCGGTCGAGCGCGGGTGGGCGGCGCTGCCGGTCGCGTTGACCCGCGGCGGGCTGCGGCCCACGGTGGTCCCGCTCGCGACCCAGCGGGCCCAGATCCAGCTGTCGCGCGGCGACGCCGCCGGCGCGCTCGCCACGATCACCACCGCCCGCGATTGGTCGACCGACCACCCGAACTACGCGTGGCTCGCCGGCAGCGCGGCCACCCTGCAGGGCGACCTCGAGCGGGCCGAGCGCGAGCTGCGGGCGGCGCTCGCCGGTGCGGGGCGCGCCTACCCGGACGAGATCACCGACGGCGTCACGTCGTGGCGCTCGGCCACCGCCCTCGGCTCGGTCCTGCTGCGCCTCGGGCGCCCGGCCGAGGCGCTCGCGTCGTTCGACGCCGCGGGCCGCGCGCACCCGGGCGCGCTCGAGGCCACCCTCGGCGCGATCGAGGCGCTGCTCGCGCAAGGCCTGGCCGAGGACGCGTTCACCCGCCTCGAACCCCTGATCGCCGCCCCCCCGGACGGCGGGGCGTGCGCCGACCTGTGGACCCTCGCGGCCCTCGCGGCCCGCGACCTCGGCGACGGCCCGTCGGCAACCGCGTTCGCGGTGCGCGCGTCGAAGCCCGACACCCGGTGGCTCGAGCCCCGGCGCAGGCAGCGCCTCGGCGACCTGCACAGCGAGCTCGCGTTCCGGCTCGGGAGCCCGCGGACCGGGCCCGGGCCGTGGGGAACCCTCGGCGCGTTGGTGGCGCGGGTCCCGATCGACTCCCCGTCCCCGGTATCGGCGAACGTGGTCGCCGACGCGGTCACGGCGCTGGTCGAGCAGGGCCGGGGCGACGACCTGCAGGCGCTGTTCGAGCGGCGGGCCGACGCGCTCGTCCCGGGCATCGCCGACCAGGTGCGGGCGGCGCTGACCGGCCTCGGGCTCGACTGGGCCGACGACGCCGAGCCGGACTTCGTGTTCGTCGGCGGTGCGGGCCGGAGCGGCACCACGCTGTTCCGCGCGATGTTGTCGGCCCACCCGAACCTGTGGTGTGGCCCCGAGCGGAAGCTCGTGCCGGCGCTCGCCGAGTTCCACGCGCGGTGGGACCTCGCGACCGGGCCCGAGCTGCGCGAGGCCGGCGTCGACCAGTCGGCGCTCGACGCGGCGGCCCGCGCGTGGCTCACCACGTTCTTGCGCGCCGGCACGCCGCCCGGGCTGCGGATCGCCGAGAAGACGCCGCACAACCTGCTGCACATGGCGTGGCTCGGGCGGCTGTTCCCGCGCGCCCGGTTCCTGCACGTGCTGCGCGACGGGCGGGCGGTGGCCGAGTCGCTGCTGCGCCAGCGGTGGATCGATCCGGCGACCGGCAAGCTGCTGCCGTACTGCGCCGACCCCGAGCAGGCGGGGCTGTACTGGGCGACGGTGGTGAACACGATCCGGACCCAGGCGCAGTCCGTCCCGGGTCGGTACCTCGAGGTCCGGTACGAGCAGCTCGTGTCCGAGCCCGAGGCCACGATGCACCGGGTGCTCGCGTTCCTCGGAGAGCCGTGGAGCGACGCGGTGCTCGCGCACGAATCGGCGGCGGTGACCCTGTCGTCGCGTGAGTCCAGCACCGCCGCGGTGGCGGGGGCGAGGACGACCGAGGGGCTGTCCGGGTGGCGGACCCGGCTCACCGGCCCCCAGCTGAGCGCGGTAGTTCGGACAGCCGGACCCGTACTTTTGGCCTGCGGTTACGAACGGATGGTGTAACCCACTGAACGGTTGACGTTCCGACAGCGTTTTCGACGATACCGGGTTCTGCCTCGAATGGCGGAGCACCCGATCCGAGAACGTTTGCGAGGCAGCGAGGCGCAACCCTCGCGGTCCCAAAGACACGGAACCTCAACCACAGTGGGAGCTCACCATGGCCCTGACCGTCAATAGCAATCTCGCGTCGACCACCGCCGTCACCTCGCTGTCGAAGACCAGCCGCAGCCTGCAGGCTTCGTTCGCCCGCGTGTCGTCCGGCCTGCGCATCGCCAGCGCGGCCGACGACGCGGCCGGCCTCGGCGTGGCGGAGAACCTGTCGGCGAAGGCCCAGGGCCTGCGCCAGGCGATGCGGAACACCAACGACGGTGTGTCCGTGATCGAAGTGGCCGAGTCCGCGGCCGGTGAGGTGTCGAACATCCTCAAGCGGATGCGCGAGCTCGCCGTCCAGTCCGCGTCGGAGACCCTCGAGAACACCGAGCGCGGCTACATCCAGACCGAGTTCGCCGAGCTCGCGTCCGAAGTCGACCGGCTGGCGTCGGTGTCCGAGTTCAACGGCGTGCAGCTGGGCGACGGGTCGGTCACCACGATCGCGGTGCAGGTCGGCGCCGGGAACACCGCGAACGACCAGATCAGCGTGAGCCTCGGTGACCTGCGCGGCACCACCCTGGGCGTCGACATCGCCTCGATCGACATGTCGACCGCGGCGAACGCCTCGACCGCGCTGACCGGGATCGACGCCGCGCTCGACGTTGTGAACGGGTACCGCGCCACGTACGGCGCGAGCACGAACCGCCTCGAGTCGGCCCTGCGCAACCTCGAGACCTACACCGAGAAGATCGAGGGCGCCGAGAGCCGGATCCGCGACGCCGACTTCGCGTACGAGTCCGCCGAGATGTCGAAGTACCAGATCATGCAGCAGGCCGGCCTCGCGGTCCTCGGCCAGGCGAACCAGCTGAACCAGGGCGCGCTCCGCCTCCTCGGCTGATGGTGGCTCCGGGGGCGGCGAGCGCCCGCGGCCCGCCGCCCCCGGAGAACCGGTTTCCCGCCCGCCGTCGCGTGTCCACTCGCGCGGCGGGTTTCGCTTTGCCCGCCCTGCGTTTGATCTCAACTCTCGCTCTCCGGATCCGAGGATCGATTTGGTCCTCGCCGTCCGGGCTCCCGGAACTCGATCGGACCCGCACGAGGTGACCCCATGCCGACCGTCGATGGCATCGTCTCTGGTTTGGACACCACTTCGCTCATCAACGCCGTGTTGGCGGCGAGCCAGGTGTCCATCGACACGCTCAACCTCCGCGCGCAGGCCTACGAAGCGCAGAAGGAGGCCATAGCGGGGATGAAGAACCGGATGGCCGACCTGTCCACCGCGATCAAGGCGATGGACTCGGCGGACGAGCTGGTGGCGTTCACCGCGACCACCGCCTCCCAGCAGTTCTCGATCACCGCCGGCACCGGCGCGATCCCCGGCAGCTACGGCATCCGGGTCGAGCAGCTCGCGACGGCCGAGACCTCCCTGTCCGACGGGTACGACGACAAGGACGCCTCGGTGCTCGGCACCGGCACGTTCGACGTGACCGTGGGCGGGGTCACCACCTCGCTCACGATCGACGGCACGAACAACTCGCTCCAGGGGCTCGCCGACGCGCTGAACGACGTGTCCGGGGTGGGCGCGTACGTGCTCGACACCGGAGCCGCTGTCGGTCGGTACAAGCTCGTGGTGCAGGGGCTCGACACCGGAGCCGCCAACGCGATCACCCTCGACGGGTCGGGCCTCGGCGCCGGCACGAACCCCACGTTCACCGAGACCACCACCGCGGTCGACGCGATCGTGCACATCGGCGGGGTTCAGGTCCAGTCGGCGTCGAACACGCTGTCGAGCGCGATCCCCGGGGTGACGCTCGAGCTGTTGCAGGAGGGGACCACCGCCGACCCGGCGACGATCACCCGCGACACCGAGGCGACCCGCACCAAGCTGCAGGCGGTGGTCGACGCGTACAACGCGATCGTCGAGTACTACGGCCAGCAGACGGTGTACAACCCCGACGAGGGGCTGAAGGGGCCGCTGGTGGGCGAGTCCTCGACCCGCCGCGCGCTGTCCGACCTGGGCGACCTGTTCACCTCGCCGCAGACGGTGGTCGGGACCTCGTTCGCGTCGCTGTCGCAGCTCGGGATCCTCACCAGCCAGGACGGCACGCTCGAGTTCGACACCGCGGTGTTCGACGCGGCGTACGAGGACGACCCGGCCGCGGTGAGCACGTTCCTCACCGACGCGACGGGCCCGCTCGGCAAGCTCGCGACCCGGATCGACGACGTGTACGTGGACGAGGACTCCGGCACGCTGCAGTCCCGCATCGAGGGGCTCGAGGAGACCGTGTCCGACATCGAGGACCAGGTCCTGCAGGCCGAGGCCCGGATGGTGACCCAGGGCGAGATCCTCCGGTCGAAGTTCACCGCGATGGAGATCGCGCTGTCGAAGGTCCAGGCGGCCCAAGGCTACATCTCGGCGTTGTTCGTCAGCTCGTCTTCCAGCACTTCCTGAGGTTCGACATGCACGCCCTCGCCGCCTACAAGAGCCGCCGGGTGGAGACAGCCTCTCCGCTCCAGCTGCTGGTGATGTTGAACCAAGAGATGCTGCGCCGGATCGAGCTCGGCGCGATCCAGCTCGAGGCCGCGAACCCGGTGGACGCGAGCGCGCACTTCCACCACGCGCGCGAGATCCTCACCGAGCTCACCGCGGCGCTGGACCCGGTGAACGGCCCGACCGACCTCACGGCGCGGCTCGGGGACCTGTACCGGTGGAGCGCGGCCGAGCTGGTCGCCGCCGGGCGGGAGAAGGACCCAGGGCGCGCGCGCAAGGTCGGCGACGCCCTGATGCCGGTGCTCGAGGGCTGGTCCGACCTGCTCCGCCGAGGCGTGTGATGAGCCACGCGGCGCTGGTCAACGAGCTGCGCGCGACCGCCGGGCAGGTGGAGCGCGGCCAGGTCGACTGGGACGACGTGGCGAACCTCGCGACCCGCGCGCAGATCGAGGCGAAGGCGGCGAGCTCTGCCGACCGCGCGGTGATCGCCGCGGGCCTCGCCGAGCTCGAGGGCGCGATCAAGTCGGCGATGGACCACCTGGCGGACGAGCTGCGCAGCGCAGGTCACGCCCGCGGCGCGATCCAGGCCTACGGGAGCCTCCGGTCGCACACCCGGGCGCAGCGGGTCCGCACCCGCGCTTGAGCCGAGCCGCGAGGTCGTGCAGGACAGTGGCGGATCTGGTGGCTGGGTCCGGGCTCTGTCCTGCACGATTGTCCCCCTCACCCCTGCCC
>JBEBJC010001473.1:0-1643 GCA_040080105.1 Myxococcota bacterium | reverse complement strand
GCGCGCCGGCGCCGTAGTGGCGCAGCATGTTGTCGCTGATGTTGGAGGTGGGAAGCGCAGCAAACGCCTCAAGCAGGCGCGCCGCCGCCCGCGGGGGGACCCCGACGGGCCCGGTGGCGGCGAACGACGACCGCGGGTGGTTCCGCGGGGGGTTCGCCGCCGCGGCGCTGGTGGCCTGCGCGCTCGCGCTCGGCACGCTGGCCCGGCCCACCGCCGACGACGGGATCGGGGTGCGGGGCTCGGGGCTCCAGCTGCGGCTGTACCTCGACCAGGGCGGGTCGAGCCGGAGGCTGCGCGACGGCGACCCGATCGCGCCCGGTGACCGGATCGGGTTCAGCGTGGACCACCCGGCCGGGTACCTGATGGTGGTCGGGACCGACGACGACGGCGCCCCGTACCTGTGCTACCCCCAGGGGGGCGGCGGGGCGGCCGAGCGGGTCGACGCCACCCCCGAGCCGCGCCCGCTGCCGGAGGCGATCCGGGTCGACGCGACGCCGGGCGCAGAGCGAATCACCGCGGTGCTGTGTGACCACCCGTTCACCCTCGAGCAGCTGGCCGACCCGTCGGCCGACGGGGCGGCGGGGTGCGCTCGGTCGGTGGTCACGGTGGTGAAGCCGTGATGCTCGGGCTCGCCGCCGCCGCGCTCGCGGGAGAGGTGCGCCGGTACGCGGTGGTGGTGGGCACCAACGACGGCCTGCCCGGCGACGCGCCGCTCGAGTACGCCGAGCTCGACGCCGACCGGGTCGCGGCGGTGCTCGAGGGGCTCGGCGACGTGCGGTCGGAGGACATCGTGACCCTGCGCCACGTCGACGCCGACCGGGTCCGGGCCGCGCTCGACGAGCTCGGGGCGCGGATCGACCGCGCCGGCGCCTCCGAGACGCTGCTGTACTTCTACTACTCGGGCCACGCCGACGCCGAGGCGCTGCACCTCGACGGGACCCGGCTCGGGTTCGGCGAGCTCACCGCCGCGCTCGAGCGGGTGCCGGTCGACGTGCGGGTGGTGGTGGTCGACGCGTGCCAGTCGGGCGAGCTCACCCGGCTCAAGGGGGCGATCCCGGCCGAGCCGTTCACCATCTCGGCCGAAGACCGGCTCGACGCCCACGGGATGGCGATCATCACCTCGAGCAGCGCCGGCGAGGACGCGCAGGAGTCCGACCGGCTGCGCGGCGGCATGTTCACCCACCACTTCCTGGCCGGGCTGATGGGCGCCGCCGACAGCACCCGGGACCACCGGATCACGTTGCCCGAGGCGTACCTGTACGCGCGCACCGAGACGATCCGCGCCACCAGCCAGGCGCGGTTCGTGCAGCACCCGGCGTACGCGTTCGAGCTGCGCGGGGAGCAGGACCTGGTGCTGACCCGCACCGAGGACCCCGGGCGCAACGCGGTGCTGTCGCTGTCCGACCCGGGCTCGTGGCTGGTGTTCGCGAGCGGCGACCGGGGCCAGCTGGTCACCGAGGTCGCGGTGGAGGGGACCGCCGAGGTGCTGGTCCCCCCGGGGCAGTACCTGGTGCGGAACCACACCGCCCGCGGGGTGTGGGAGCGGCCGGTGACCCTCGATCGGGGCGGCACGGTCACCCTGCGGGTCGCCGACATGGCGCCGGTGTCGTACGGGGCCACCGTGCGCAAGGGGCTCGAGCCGC
>JBEBJC010000343.1:0-8033 GCA_040080105.1 Myxococcota bacterium | reverse complement strand
TCGTTCGCGTCGATCTGATGCGCCGGGCCCGACTGCGTGACGATGGCCGTGCCAGAGCGCGGGCCGTCGTCGACCAGCGCCATCTCACCCACCACGTCACTCTTGCGGGCGTACGCGACGACCACCGGCCGGTTCTGGCCCGCCGTGGTGGCCACCGAGACCTCGGTGCCCTCGCCGAGCATCCCGCAGCCGACCCACGCGTCGAACCGGGAGCGCACATCGTCGGGGACGCCGCCGGCCGGCGGCATCCGGGGCAACGCCCCCTCGACCCGCGGCGCCCACTGCCGGGTCATCGCGAGCGTGTCGAAGTCCACCCCCGCCGGCGCCCCGTACCGAGACTCGGGCGTGGTGAGCGAGGCGGAGTGGCAGCTCCGACACCAGGTGATCGTGTACCCGTGGGCGAACGACTCCCAGGTGTCGTCGCAGGCGGGCGGCTCGGGCGGCGGCTGCTGCGGACACCCGGCCAGGGCCAGCACCCACCCGGCCCACCGGCCGGTCACAGGTGGGCCCCGCGGAACGGCACCACGCCCGGCAGCCACTCGCTCGGGTCGACGCCCGCGAGCTCGAGCAGCCCCGCGCACAGGTCGTCGTACTTGCAGTACGTGCCCCCCGCCTCGTCGACCTCACCCGTCTCCAGGTTCATCGGCACCGACTCCAGCAGCTCGTCGGTCCCGCCCGACACCGCGTTGCCCCGCACCGCGCCCATCAACATCGCGCTCGTGTGGCCCCAATGGTCCTTGCCGGTGGCCGCGTTGCGCATCGGGGACCGGGTCATCTCGGACAGCACCGCCACGACGGTGTCGTCGAGCATCCCGCTCGCCTCGAGGTTGCCCATCAACCGGCTCAACCCCTGGAACAACGCCTCGTAGGCCGTGTGCTGCATGACGTTCGACGAGTGGGTGTCCCACTCCTGACGGCTCTCGATCGTGACCGACTGGCACATCTCGGCCTTGAGCAGGTCCACCGCGATGTCGAGTTGATCGTCGAAGGTGGCCTGGGACCCGATCTTCAAGCTGCCGAGGATGTCGCCCGCTTGCGCGCGGAACCGATCGCCGCGATCGAGCGACTCGAGCAGATCGTCGATCGCCCGATCGTTCTGGCCGCCGTCGCCGAACCGCGCGCGCAACCGCTCCGCGCGAGCCCGCACGTACGACTCGACCGACACCTCGTCGGTGGGGTCCATCTGGAACAGCGGGTACTCGAACCCCGCGTCCGGCGGGGCCGAGAACGGGGTGTCGCGGTCGATCAGCGCCGCGATCTGGCTCTGAAACCCGATCCGGCCGGTGCTCGACGCGAGCGGCCCCGCGATCGACCAGCCGGACAGGTCCACCGATCCGAGCGGCAGCGCCGACCCGTGGGTGTACCCGGTGATCGTCGCCATGTCCGCCCGGCCGCCGTCGGCGGTGCCGGTGAGGATGCGCACCCGGCACGGCTCGTGTGCGATCGAGCCGGTCCAGATGCCGTTGACGACGTGGCACCTCGACGACCACTGCTGGAAGAACGAGCGGACGGCGGGTCGCTTGTGCTCGTTCACCACGATCGGGATCGCGCCGAACGTCTGCACCGCCTCACGGTCGTCGGGGTTGCCGGGGTCTTCGTCGACCTCCGGCCCCTCGATCGCGCAGCTGTCGTCCTTCGAGCAGGACAACTTCGGATCGAAGCAGAACGTGACGTCCCAGCCCCCTTCGGCGAACACCACGATCAGCTTCTTCGGCGACGACACGCCGCCCTTGCCGAGCGCGAACCGGGGCGCGCCGAGCAGGGCCGCGGCCCCGAGCCACAGGTCCCGCCGGGACACCCCGCGCGGGGTCGGTACGGAGATGGGTTTGCGGCGCATCAGTAGAACACCAGCTCGGGGTCCTGTAGCAGCGCCGAGATCACGACCCGCCACCCCTCGGCCGGGTCACCGGCGCGATCGCTCGCGACCTTCCACAACGCGTACGCGCCGCTCGCGTCTTCTCCGCCGACCGCCCACTCCCGCCCGAACATCCGCAGCGCGAGCGCCGCGATCTGCGCCCGCACCGCCGCCTCGTCGGTGGTGTCGGCCTCGACCCCGCCGAGCAACCGGCGCTCGCCCGCCGCGACCGCGAAGTCGTGTTCGACCACGAACCCCGCGGCCTCGTCGGCCACCAGCCCGACCGCCATCACCTGGGTCGGGGTGGGCGTGTGGGTCGGGTGGGTCACGGTCCAGCTGTCGATGCCGCCCATCATGCTGCGGAACCCGTACACGTCGGAGTTCGTGAGGTCGACGGTGCCCCAACAGTTGTTCCCGCCCACCTCGCACCCCGGGTAGTCCTCGTTCGCGACCCACGAGAACCCAGTCAGATCCGCGAGCGTGCGCCCGACCTGCTCGGGGCGGATGGTCTGCAGCCCCGCGACGAACACGCTCTCACCGGGATCGTCGACCACCCGAGCCGCCGCGAACGGCTCGGACACCACGATCGCCTCGACCAACGCCTTCGCCGAGTACCCGCTGTCGACGAACACCTGCGCCAGCTCGCCCGCCCAGGCCTCGGGCACGTCGTACCGATCGGTCTGGGTGAGGTACCCGGCGAACGAGCGCGCGGCGCACGTCGCGAACCGCGGATCCTCGGTCACCATCCGGCCGAGGTCTTCCATGGTCTCGCCCAGGACGCCGTAGAACGCCGGGGCCTTCAGGCCCTTCTCCTCCCACAGCCCCTCTTCGGCCACGTCGTAGAACTTCAGCGGGTAGCACCAGTGCTCGACCCGGTACGCGTCGAGCGGGGGCGGCCCCTTCGACCAATCCCACTCGCACCCGGCCTGGTACGCCTGCAGGACCGCGTTGCGCTGGATCTGCTCCTTGTAGCCCCAGAAGAACGCCGCCATCGGATCGACCACGTTGTGGCACCCGACACACGAGGGCTGGGTCGACACCGCCTCGGCGACCTCGTCGGGGTTCGCGATGTTCACCCCCCCTTCGACGAACACGTCGCGCCGACCCACGTCCTCACACAGGAAGGTCCGAGAGACGAAGTTCGCGCGTCCCCGGTGGTAGTTCGCCGCGTTCGACACGTGGCGGCGCCACAGCTCGCTGTCGGACAACAGGCCGGACTGGGGTCGCCCGTCGGTCCAGTGGGTGTGCTGCCAGGTGTCTCCGCCCGGGTCGTAGTCGAGCCCGTAGATCGCGGACACCACGCCGTCGGCGACGGTGTAGTCGGTGGTCAGGATCTCGGTGTACGGCCGATCCTCGAGCACGATCTCGCGCACCAGGCGGGTGGGCGCCCCGACGGTCGATCGGTGGAGGTCGCCCTGGTCGAACCCGGCCTCGACCAGGATCCCCTGCACCGGCAGCTGGTAGTTCGTGTCGGCGCGCAGCAGGTACAGCTCCGCGTGGAGGTCTTCGATGGTGTCGCCGAACGCCTCCGAGTCGAGCCAGCCTCGGATCAACCCGGGCAGCGCTCCGGCGTCGGCGCGGACGGTGTCGATCTCGGCCAGGGACGGCCGGGTCCCGCGGACGGCCATCGAGGCACGGACCAGGTGCTCGACCGGGGTGAGTCGCTCGATTCGGGCCTCGGGCACCGGATCGGGATCGGGCGAGCAGCCGGCGAGCCCTGCGCCGGCCGCGATCGCCCACCACGTGGCGCGCGCGTGCATCATGACTCAACCTACGGGGCCGCGCCGGGACCGTCAAGCAATCGTACGACCGACACGCGGTCCAGGGACACGAGCCGGACCTGGGCTAGGATGACCTGTCACCGGAGCGCACACCTTGACGACGCCGTCCTTCGAGACCAAGCGCCGCGAGCCCCCGCCGACCCTCCAGGGCCGATACCGCCTGGTCAGCACCCTGGAAGAAGGCAAGAGAGGGACCACTTTCCTGGGGTACGACCTCCGTCTTCACCGGTGGCGCGCGATCTCGGTGCCGGTGGACGAGCCCTCGAGCCGGCGGCTCGCGCTCGAGGCGGAGATCTTGGCGAAGCTCGAGCACCCGGCGCTCGAGCGGGTGGTGGATCTCGGTGAGGACGGCCCGATCTCGTTCGTCGTGCGCGACCGCCTGCACGGCTCGGCCACGAACCACCTCCCGATGCGCCCGGCGCTCGCGGCGTTCGTGGTCCAGCGGATCGCCGACGGGCTCTCCCATGCCCACGGGCGGGGGATCCTGCACGGCCACCTGCGCCCGTCGGTGATCCGGTTCTCGGACGACGGCTCCCCGGTGCTCACCGGGTTCGCCGACGCGCCGAAGCTCGACGTGACCGCGAGCGGCCGGCTCGCCGAGGGGTGGGCGCACATCGCGCCCGAGGTCCGCGAGCGCGGCCGCCCCGACGTGCGAGCCGAGGTGTACTCCCTGGGCGCGCTGCTGTACACGTTGGTCGCCGGCCGTCACCAGCCCGACCTGTCGTTCGCCGAGGCGTACGAGGGCTTGCTCGCGCCGATCCCAGGGGCGCTGCGCCCGGTGATCCTGCGGGCGTGCGCCCACGACCCGATGCTCCGCCCGGGCGACGTGGACACCTTCCGCGCGCTGCTCGGCTCCACGATGGAGCGGCTCGGCTCACTCGGCGATCTCCCGTGGCGGCCGGAGCCGTCCCCGGACCACCCGCCGGATCGGATCGTGCCGGATCCCGCGATCCTCGCGATCTTGTCGGTGCTCGGCGGGCCACCCGCAGCCGCGAAGGCCCAGCAGGTCGACGAGATCTCGTCCACGATGGACAGCGAGCAGGCCCGAGTGCCGTACAGCATGCCCGAGGTGCGCCGCGAGGCGCCGGGGTTCCGCGATCCGTTCCACGGCTCGGACCTGCCCGACTACGTCGACCAGGGTCACCGCACCCGGGTCGCCACCCAGCGCCGCACCGTGGTCACCCCGGCGGGCGCGTCGGTGGGCGGAGAGCGCCGGCGGCCCGCGCCCGAGCCGCGCCCGTCGCGCATGACGAGCGGGCTCGTCGCGGTCGGCATCGCGCTGGCGGTGGCGATCGGCAGCGCGGCGGCGGTCACCTCGATCGGGATCGCCGGGATCGAGCTGTGGCACGTGAGCCGCGATCGGGCGTTCGTCGACGCGGTGCTGGCCGAGCGCGCCACCGCGGGCGCGCTGGTGTCGGCGAGCACCAACCCGAAGTCGGCCGAACAAGCCTGGTTCGCGCTGCTCGACCGCCCGACTCCCGAGAACGCCGCCGAGTACGTGCGGCTGGTGCAGGGCGCAGCCGCGGCCGACCCGCTGGTCACCCCGCCGGACGTCCGCGGGGCCGCCGTTCGAATGGCGGCCGCCCTCGACGGGTGGGAGCGTTGATCGACCCTCGACGGGGGACCGGTCGGAGTTAGACTCTCCCGCCCGCGAGGTGCGCGATGTCGAGTGGAACTCTGGAGTTTCGACCCACGCTGCGGGCGGCTCCCCTCCCCCGAGGTGCCTGGCTGCTGCTCGTCCTGACGTTGGCGGCTTGCCCGCGCAAGACGATCGAGCCGCTCACCGACACCGGGAGCACCGACGCAGACGCAGACGCAGACGCAGACGCAGACGCCGATACGGACGCCGACGTCGACACCGACACCGACACCGACGCCGACACCGACACCGACACGGATGCCGACACCGACACCGACCCGGAGCCGGGCAACGACACCGGCGCGCCAGGGTTCCACGTGGTGTTGAACGAGGTCCTCGCCGATCCTGGAGACCTCGACGCGAACTGTGACGGGACCTACGACTCGAGCGACGACGAGTTCGTCGAGATCGTGAACGCGGGGACGGTCGACGTGGACCTCGGCAACGCCGTGTTGTCCGATCTGACCGGCGCCCGCCACGTGTTCCCGGCCGGCACCACCCTGGTCCCTGGCGGCGCGGTCGTGGTGTTCGGCGGCGGCGCCCCGGTGTTCGACGGCTCCGCCTCGGCGATCGGCGCCTGGTGCGTGGCGTTGCCGGCGACCGTGTCGGTGCAGGTCGCGTCGACGGGCGCCGTCGGGTTGAACAACGACGGCGACACGCTCACCCTGGTGGGCCCGGCGGGCTACTCGCTGTCGATCGACACCTACGGCTCGGAGGCGGGGAACAACCAATCGGCGAACCGCAGCCCGGAGCTGCTCGAGACGCCGTTCGTCGAGCACTCGAGCGTGCCCGGCGCGCTCGGCCCGTTCTCTCCGGGGACCCTGGTCACGGGCGCGGAGTTCTCCACCGCGGCGCCCCCCGACACGGGCGACACCGGGACCGGCCCCGCCCCGGAGGGCATCGTCATCAACGAGATCCTCGCCGACCCGGGCGCGGTGAACGACTCCAACTGCGACGGCGCCAACGACACGGTCCAGGACGAGTTCGTCGAGATCGTGAACACCGGCGCCGCCGACGTGGACCTCGACGGGTTCGAGCTGCTCGACGCCACGGGCTTGCGCCACGCGTTCGGACCGACCCTGGTGCCGAGCGGGGGCGCGGTGGTGGTGTACGGCGGCGGCGCGCCCGGGTTCCCGGGGGCAGGCGCAGCGCCGTGGTGCGTGGCCCTCCCGGAGGGCGTGTCCCTCGCGGTCGCCTCCACGGGCTCACTCGGGATGAACAACGACGGTGACACCATCACCCTCGCGGATCCGGGCGGGGCGACGGTGAGCAGCTACACCTACGGACCGGAGGCGAACGTGGACGCCTCTCTCGTCCGGTGGCCCGAGTACGCGGGTTCGATGGTGGCCCACCCCACCGTGAGCGCGTGGAGCGCCTCCCCCGGGACCCGAGTGGACGGCTCGCCCCACGCCGGCGCGCCGCCCGACACGGGCCACACCGGCGACACCGCCGCCCCGGTCGACACCGGCGACACCGCTGCCCCGGTCGACACCGGCGACACCGCTGCCCCGGTCGACACCGCTGCCCCGGTCGACACCGCCGTACCCGGCGACACCGGGGGGGCCACCGGCGACACCGGCGCTCCGGCGCCCGCTGGCCTGGTGGTGATCAACGAGGTGCTCGCCGACGACGGCACCTTCGACGCGAACTGCGACGGGGACACCTCGAACTCGTCGGACGAGTTCGTCGAGCTGGTGAACGCCGGCAGCGCCGAGCTGGACCTCAGCGGCGCCACGGTGTCCGACGGGTTCGGCGTCCGCCACACGTTCACCGCGCTCACGCTGGCGCCTGGCCAGTCGGTGGTGGTGTTCGGCGGCGGCGTCCCGACGTTCGACGGCACGAACCCGGCCGCACACTGCGCCGTCTCCGCCTCCACGTTCGTGGTGTCCACCAGCAACACGCTCGGCCTGAACAACACGGGCGACACGGTGACCGTCACCGACGCCGCCGCAGTGGTGCTGGCGACCACCACGTTCGGCGCGCAGACCACCGAGGCGTCCACCGTGCTCCAGCCGGAGCTCGACCCGGCCGGGGTGTACACCCGCCACACCGACGTGCCCGGGTCGATCGCCGGGGCGACCCCCGGTCACCGCGCCGACGGATCCCCGCTGTAGCTCAGCGCGACAGGCCCCCGCCCTCGAAGGTGTCACACGCCCGCGAGTCGAGGTGCTCGACCGGGTCCAACACGACCTCGAGCGGCCCAGGCACGCCGAGGTCGATGTTGCGCACCCGCAGCGCCGCGTCCGTCCCGTCGGTCACGTACGTCCCGTAGGTGCACACGCCGTCGCCGTCGCCGTCGACCAGCACGTCGATCCGCCCGGACCCGCCCGGCTCGAGCGCGTCGAACACGATCTCGAAGTCGCCCTTGCGCACGGTGGATTCGCCCACCCCGAGCACCACGCCGTCTTCGGTCACCACCGCGTGTACGGCCCACCCACGCCAGTCGTCGAGGTCGGTGCCCACCAACGACAACAACACCAGCTCCGGGCCGGTGTCCTCTGGTGGAGGCTCGCGCGGGATCCTGCGGTCGTGGTCGGCGACCTCGTCCGCGGTGAACAACAACGGGGCGATCGGAAAGCCGGCGGCGTCGGCGCTGGTGCACTGATCGCCGCGCAGCGTGTCGCCGTACGCTTGATCGGTCTTCCACATCGCCATGCAGCCACCGGTGAACACGCCATCGGTGATGTCGGCGCGCCACTGCTCGTAGAGCCTGTCGTGCGCCTGGTCGTGGACGATCAGGTGGCAGTCACCATCATTG
>JBEBJC010000342.1:0-8035 GCA_040080105.1 Myxococcota bacterium | reverse complement strand
GGGTGGGCCCGTGGACCGAGGCCGAGGTGGCCGCGCGACTGGCGAAGATGAACAGCGCGTGGGCGCCGCTGGCCCAGCCGTACCTCGCCCCGCTC
Organism: Myxococcota bacterium; assembly: GCA_040080105.1. Lineage (GTDB taxonomy): Bacteria > Myxococcota_A > UBA796 > UBA796 > JACKER01. Next base: position 7,940 of record JBEBJC010000342.1, on the reverse strand, counting down.
GGGCGGCCCGCGCCCGGGCAGTTCGACGGGTGGCTGCGGGCGGCCACCGCCGCGGTCGACGCTTCGGGCGCGTTCGGCGCCGGCGCGGCCGAGGCGCGGGCGAACTTCGACCAGCTCCTCGCCTCCCCGTACGGCGCGCTGGCGTGGACCGAGCTGACGCTCGGGCAGGCGGGGTACGACCCGGCCGAGGTCGACGGGGTCGACGGGTCCCCGTTCGCCGCGCTCGATCCGTCGCTCGCGGCCGAGCGCGAGGCCGCGCGGGTGCTCGCCGGCCGCCACGCCGTGTGCCTCGACCCGGAGGCCACGTTCTCCGACGCCACGTTGGTCGGCCTCGCGCGCGACTACGCCCGGCGCGGGCTCAGCTACGACGAGATCGTGGCCGACGTCCGCAAGAACAGCTTCCGCGAGGTGATGCTGCACGAGATCGGCCACACGCTCGGGCTGCGGCACAACTTCGGCGGCAGCTACGACGCGTTCAACTTCCGGCCCGAGTACTGGGCGCTGCGCGCCGACGGCGACATGGGCCCGCGGCACACCGACCCCGAGACCAGCGCCGAGGTCGACGGGCGGATCCGCGAGTTCCAGTACTCGGCGGTGATGGACTACCCGGGCAGCCGCAACGTCGGGTGGGTCGGCCTCGGCCACCACGACGAGGCGGCGGTGAAGTTCGGGTACGGCGAGCTGGTCGAGGTGCTGACCCAGGTGCCCGAGGCGCCCGCGATCGAGGGCCTGCCGAACGTCGACGGGATCTCGTTCGTGGCGGCGTACGCGTCGAGCAACGTGTTGCCGTCGGTGCTGCTCAACTACACCTCGGGCGAGTACCTGGAGCTGCACTACACCGACTACCCGGCGATGGCGGGTGACCTCGAGGCGCGCGACGACGTCCCGCTGGCGCACCTCACCCCCACGATCGGCGAGGGCGGCGGGTTCGGTGACGGGCTCGTGGTGGCGGACACCCGGGGCGGGGTCGCGGCCGGGATGCCGGCGGTGCCGTACCGGTTCTGCGGCGACGAGTTCGCGGTCGGGATGACCTGCGCCCGGTTCGACGAGGGCGCCGACCCGTACGAGGTGCTCGCGTTCTACCAGGAGCGGTACTGGAACGACTACCTGCTCACCAACTTCGCCCGCCAGCGGTACGGGTTCGGCGACTCAGACGCGTACGTCGCGCGGATGCAGGACCGGATCTTCGAGCCCCTGCGCACGTGGGAGCGGTACTACGCCCTGTTCCACGGCCTGTTCGCGGTCGACACCGACCCGTGGGCGGCCGAGTACTTCGCCGCCGACCGCGGGTGGGGGGGGTGGACCGCCGGCACCGACGAGACGTTCCGGCTGCTGGTGAAGGTCGTGACCCGGCCCGAGGCGGGGCCCCACGCCGAGGTCACCCGGCCCGACGGAGTGGTGGTGCTGTCGCCCACCTACAGCAGCGGCACGTCGATCCCGCTGGTACAAGGCGCGTACTACGAGTCGGAGTGGGACTACGACAGCGGGTACTACTGGTTCGACAAGCAGCTCCGCGTGGGCACGTACTTCGATCGGATGCTCGCGCTGCAGACGCTGACCGACACCACGTCGTACGACTACCTCGGGTACGACACCGCGTCGGACCCACGCCAGTACGCGATCGGGTTCCAGGACCTGTACCGCGACCCGCTGGCGGTCACGCTCGGGCGGCTCGCGGCCGACGACGTGGGGGCGCTCGCGCCGGTGCTCACCGGGGAGGCGGAGCTGCTGTTCCCCGACCCGCTCTCGCCGGGCGACCCGTGGCCGCCGCCGAAGTCGACCCAGGTGGCGCCGGCGTTGTACTGGCTGTCGCGGTTCGACGCCGACCTGTTCGGCCTGGCGCTGCTCGACCACGGCTACGACCGCACGTTCCTGAACCGGGCGCGGATCTACCTCGACGGCACCGGCGAGGCGCCCACGCCGGGGCCGGACCAGGAGGTGGTGACCTACCACCACCCGGCCACCGGCAAGACCTACGTGGCGTGGTCGTTCCCCGACGCCGACGGCGTCGAGCTCGGGGCGAGCGCGCGGATGTTGGCCAAGGCGAACGCGCTCGCGGCGCGGTGCCCGACCGACGCCGCGGCGTGTGTGGAGCTGGACCGGTTCACCACCGACCTCGACCTGCACGTCGAGATGTACGACGAGTTCCAGCACGACGGGGAGTAGCGCACCACGCGATCGCGGCCCGCCTCCTCCCGCGGGGCTCCGTCTCGCCCCGATCGGGAGCCGATCGGGTCGACGCGCACCCGGTCCGGCCCGGGCGGCGGACCATACTCGGCGCGGAGAGCCGATGGAGATCTGGGCCAGGCTGCGCCTGTTCGAGCCGACGTGGACCGGCCTGTTCCTGATGATCGGCCTGTTCCTCGCCACGCTGTTCGTGCGGCGGGCGCTGCCGGAGGATCGGCGGCACCGCGGGCGCCTGAGCCTGTTGTTCCTGGGGCTCGCCCCCGTCGTCCACCTGATCGCGAGCGGCCTCGACCTGCTGGGGCTGGCGCCGGTCGCGGCCACGCTGCACCTCACGAGCCTGTTCCTGCTGCTCGCCGGCACCACCGGCACGGTGACCCTGGTCGGGTTCGACGTGTTGCTCGGCCGCTCCGCCATCCCGACGCTGGCGCGCGACGTGGTGCAGACCACGCTGTTCGGGGCGCTGGTGTTCGTGGTGTTCCGCACCGCGGGGCTCGACCCGCTCTCGGTCGTGACCACCTCCGCGGTGCTCACGGCGGTGCTCGGCCTGTCGCTGCAGAGCGTGATCGCGAACACGGTGGCCGGGGTGGTGCTGCAGGTCGAGCGCTCGTTCGCGCTCGGCGACTGGATCGAGGTCGGGTCGCGGGTGGGTCGGATCGCGGAGATCCGGTGGCGGTCGTCGACGCTGATGACGCGGGAGGGGGACAGCGCGCTGATCCCGAACCTGCAGCTGCTGTCGCAGGAGGTGGTCAACCTGTCCCGGCCGAGCCGCTCGCGCCGGGGGGTGGTGCGGGTCCCGTTCCACCACCGCCACTCGCCCGGTGAGGTGCACGAGGCGGTGCTGCCCGCGGTGTGCGGGGTGCCCGGCGTGCTCGCGAAGCCCCCGCCCACGTGCCGCCCGGTCGAGTTCCCTGGGGGTCCGTCGGTGATCCACGAGGTGATCTACTGGGTCGAGGACCTCGCCGAGCAGCCGGCGATCGAGGGGGAGGTGCGCCAGCGGGTGTGGTACGCGGCGGAGCGCGCGGGGCTCGAGGGCCCGTGCCCGGCGCCGGTGTCGGTCCCCCCCGAAGGGGACGACGGCACCCCGGCGCAGCGGGCGGAGCTCGCCCGGCGGCTGCGGGCGGTGGGCCGGGTCACGCTGTTCGCCCCGCTGTCGCCCGAGGAGCAGCTGCTGCTGGCCCGGGGCATGTGCCGGCGCCGGTTCGCCCGCGGGGAGGTGATCCTGCGCGAAGGGCAGCCCGGGAGCTCACTGTTCGTGGTGGACGTGGGCGAGGTGCGGGTCGAGGTCGAATCAGGAGCGCCCGGGGCGGGAGCGCTGGCCTGCCTCGGGCCGGGCGACTGGTTCGGCGAGATGAGCCTGCTCACCGGGGAGCCGCGCCAGGCGACGGTGACGGCCGAGCGGGAGACCACCTGCGACGAGCTCGACGCCGAGGTGCTGCTGCCGCTGCTGCGGTCGCAGCCGGAGCTGGCGGACGCCCTGTCGCGCCGCCTGGTGGAGCGCCAGCTGGTGCTCGAACAGACGCGCGACGCGCTGTCGGCCCGGTCGGACGAGCTGCTCACCGCGCGCAGCGAGTCGGTGGTCCGGCGGGTGCGCACCTACTTCCACCTGGGCTGACTCACGGGAGCGCGGGGTTACACGGCTCCTCGACCCGGCGTCTGGGGCGGGCGGTCACACGCGACGGTCGGCGCCGGCCCGGCCTTACACCCAGCGCTCCACCGCCCACGGCCAGAGCCGCTCCCGTTTCACGTGGTCCTGCTCAGGACCGGTTCGTGCAGCGGGGGTCGGCGTTGCCGGTCGCCACGGGCTCGTCCGCGCCTTCTCGAGCTCGGGTCCCGAGTCGGGCCTTACTTCACCACGGAGGACTGGAGGTACACGGAGGACTATCCGTGGATCAGTCGTTTGATTCCGCCGTCTCGCAGGTGTACGACGTTGAAGTTCAGGAGGAGGCCGATGCGTAGGTCGGCCAGCTTCAGGTACGTCAGAACCTGGGCGCGATGGATGGGAGCGAGTGACTGCACCGACTTGACCTCTACGATGATGAGTCCGTCGATCAGGAGGTCGATGCGGTATCCGGCATCCACCAGGATCTCGCCGTAGCGAACCGGGAGGTCCTTCTGGCGCTCCACGTGGAAGCCACGTCTTCGCAGCTCGTGTGCCAAGCAGGCTTCGTATGCCGACTCGAGCAGTCCTGGACCAAGTCTCGTGTGAACTTCGAAAGAAGCGCCGAGGATCCGCTCCGTGAGCTCATCCAGAGGCCCGCCGGCCAGTCCTCCGTGAACCATCGTGTCCTCCGTGGTCGAACGACAGCCCGTAGCGCAGCGCGGCACCACGGAGACGTCCACCAGCCCCGGACTTCCGGATGAGCCGTAGCCGACGGGCCAGCGAAAGTCGGCCTGGCGCCGGAGCGCATGGAGCTGTTCGACAACGACATCGCGGTGACCGGAGCCGACGTGAACCTCGACGGGATCGTCGACCTGGTGATCGGCGCCCCCGCCCAACAGTGCACCGGGTGCAGCGGGATCCTCGACACGGTGTCGGAGGTGTACGTGGTGCCTCAGCGACTGCAGTCTGCGCCGACGGTCAGGGCCCGGCGAAGTACGACAGCAGCGCCCGCAGCCCCGCCTCCTCCGCGGCCCGACGCACCTGGCACGCGCGCGCGTCCGCCGCCGCACCCGCCAACGACTCGTCCACCCCCGGGATTGCGAGCGGCTCGAAGAACGCCGCCGCCCGCTCGACCCGCGCCGGGTCACACCCCGAGGCGAACCAGCCCGCGTACCGCAAGGACACCGGCGGGCTCTTCGCCACCACCGCGTCCCACCCGTCGAGCAGCCGGGTGAGGATCGCGTCCCGGTCGACCTCGCGGCCCCGGCTCATCACGCCGTTCAGCACCGGCATCATCTGCGAGTACGGGGTGGAGTCGCGCAGCGCCCAGTCGAGCGCCGCCCTCCACCCGGCGGTGGTCCCGACCCGCCCGGCCGCGAACAGCAGCTCGTCGCGTCGGGAGGGCTCCGCGCGCTCCGCCGCCGCGAGCAGCGCGTCGAGCGCCGCCGGGCCACCGTCCTCGGCGAACACCGCCAGCGCCAGCGTCGCTTCGTCGGGAGGGGCGGCCGCCGGGTCGGACAGCAGCCGTCGCCCGAGCTCGACCAGCTCGGCGCGGACCCGCGCGTCCTGCGCGTCGGCCAGTGACGCCACCAGCTCGGTCCGCAGCGCGACCGTCGACGGGCTCTCCCCGGCCCGCGGCGCGCGCCCGACCCGGTCGAGCATCGGGCGCAGCTGGTCCCGCCGGTACCGGTTCGCCGCGGCGACCAGCGCCAGATCGGTGCCGTCTTCGACCAGCGCCACCTGGTCCACCACCCGCACCACCGCCCGCAGCACGCCGGCCTGCTGCTCGTGCTCGAACCCGTCGAGCAGCCGCAAGGTGTCGACCAGCGACCGCCGCCCGGCGACCCACTCGAGCTCCAGCATCCGCACCAGCGCGAGGCGCTCGGGGTCGGCGAGCGAGCCCACCGTGCCGAGGAGCGCCGCGAGCTCGGCGTCGTCGAGCGACCAGCCGTAGTACCCGATCCCGTCGGCGGCCGGGTGGAGGGTGGCGACCTCGCCGAGGTCCCACACCTCCGGCTCCCGCCCGAGCAGCCGGGTCACCACCTCGGTCGACCCGTCCGGCCGGCCGATCCGCAGCCGCACCGGCACCGTCCACGGCCCGCCCGCCGGCGCCGGCTCACCGCGCACCGACAGCGGTCGCTGGTCCACGTCGAACGCCCCGTCGGCCCGACGGGTGAACGACAGCCACGGCGCGCCCGGGGTGTCGAGGAACGGGTCGAACACCGCCGCCACGTCCTCGCCCGACGCGTCGCCGAGCGCGAGGAACAGGTCGGCCGCGCGCGCGTTGCCCGACGCGTGCCGAGTGAGGTACGCCCGCAGCGCCTCCTGGGCCACGGGCTCGCCGATCCACGCCACCACCATCTCGAGCAGCGCCTCGCCCTTGTCGTACACCGCGAAGTTCGCGGTCTCGAACACCGCGTTCGGGTCGACCTCGGTGCGCAGCGGGCGGGTGGCGGCGCTCGCGTCGGCGTGCAACATGTCGTACGCCCGGCTGACCCGCGACAGGGCGCCGTCCCACTCGGGGTGCACCCGGTCGACCGTGCGGCGGCCCATCCACTCGGCGAACGCCTCGTTCAGCCACAGGTCGTCCCACCAGGTCATCGTGACCCAGTCGCCGAACCACAGGTGGGCGAGCTCGTGCGCGATCACGTGGCTCGCGTACTCGGTCCGGTCCACGCTGGTCGAGCCCGGCGGCGGGACGATCCACTCGGCGAACACCATCGCGCCCGGGTTCTCCATCGCCCCGTACGCGAACTCCGGCACCACGACGAGGTCGTTCTTCGGGTACGGCGGAGGGGAGCCGAACCACGCCTCGAGCGCGTAGTACAGCGAGGGCAGCGCGTCGGCCATCCCCTCGGCGACGGGCTCCCGCCCGGGCGCGGTGTAGATCGTGGTCGCGAGCGGCAACCCGTCGACCGGGCGCGCGACGTACGGCCCCACCGCGAGCGCCAGCGCGTAGGACGGGATCGGCTCGGACGGCTCGAACTGAACCGCCAACCCGCCCTTCTTCACCGTCCGGCTCGCGACCGGCGCGTTCGCCACCACGGCGAGGCCGGTGGGCGCGGTGACGGTGACGGTGAACGGGATCTTGAACCGGGGCTCGTCGAAGCACGGCCAGGCGGTCCGCGCGTCGTCGGGCTGGAACTGGCTCACCACGAACCACTCCCCGCCGACCTCGAACCGGTACAGCCCGTACGGCTGGTCGTGGATCGGGGCGGTGTAGGTGATCTCGAGGTCCCAGGTGCCGGGGGTGAGCGGCTCTGTCGGCGCGACCTCCATCAGCCCCGGGCCGGCCGGGGTCAGCACGACCGGCTTCGCCCGACCGCCGAACCGCTGCAGCGTGGCGGACTCGATCTCGAGCTCGGCGGCGTGCACCAGGAACCGGTCGACCTCGGCGTGGACGTCGAGCACGATCGTGGTGCGGCCGGCGGCGGTGGTCCGGGCCGGGTCGATCGCGAGCTCGATCCGCTGGGACACCGGCCACACCGGATCCACGAGCTGACCGTCGCTCGCCCACGCTGCTCCGTACCACCACACGACGGACCTCCGCGGGGCGATTCAACCACGAGCCCCGCCGCGCGGGGTCCTCCCCTACGGCAGGGTGACCGACGTGAACGCCAGCACCCGGTCACTGTCGTCTTCCAGCAGGTACAGGTCCCACGACCCGGGCCCGAGCGGCAGCGGCGCCGACCCGTCGACGGTGGCGCCGGTGTACGCCCACCACGACGAGGCCGTGGATGGCCGACCCGCGGGCGACGCGCTGACCCAGTCCCACCGGTTGCCGGGCGCGCCCCGCCACTGCACGGTCGGCCCGGGACCCGCCGCGAGCGTGGGCCCGACCGCCGGATCGACCACCCACACCTCCGACGTGGCGCGCACCGCCCCGCCCGCGACCAGCGTGAGGCCGTACCAGCCCACGCCGAGCTCCGGCAGCTGCACCCACGCGTCGACGCCGCCGGGGTCGACCGTCGCCACCACCTGCCCGCGGTCGTCGGCCACCTCCACCACCGCGCGGGCGGGTCCGTGCACGCCGACCTCGACCCGTTGCCCCAGGTCCACCCGCCGCTGGCGCGGACACACCAGGGTCGGTGGCGCCCCCACTCGGGGTGCACCCGGTCGACCGTGCGGCGGCCCATCCACTCGGCGAACGCCT
>JBEBJC010001472.1:0-1648 GCA_040080105.1 Myxococcota bacterium | reverse complement strand
CCGCTCGGTCCCGAGCTCGCCCACGCGCGGGCGGTGCTCGAGAAGGTGGTGACCGACCACGCGCGCGATCCGGAGAACCCGTGGGCGATCGTACACGGGATGCTCGCGCTCGGACCCGAGATGAAGCTCGCGAACGGGGCCGACCCGGTCGATTGGATGTTCGAGCACCACGCCGAGGTCGACGCGGTCGGGGGCGAGGAATTGATCGCGTTCCCCGCGGCGCGTGGCGCCACCCTGATCGAGCCACACACCGACCTGATCCTGAAGGCGCTCACCGAGGCCGGTGTGCGGCCCGACCGCGCGGTGACGGTGGCAGGGCGCCCGTTCGTGGTGGGCCAGCTGTATCGGAGCAGCCTGGCGCGAGCGTGGGTCGCGGACGGCCGCACCGGGTTCCAGGAGGGCGGGTTCAACGACACCCCGTGGGCGCTGCAAGCGCTCACCGCGTGGGCGCCGACGGACCTCGCGTGGCAGTCCGACAGCCACCCGATGACCCTGGGGGCGTTCACCGACGCGGTGGTGGATCAGCTCGTGGTGGAGACGCGCGAGATGGTGGCCGCCCAGGACGCGGGGCAGATCCTGCAGAAGGACACCCGACGCGGGTTGTTCGGCTACACCTGCGGCGGGCAGCACCTGCTGCAGGGGGCGGCGTTCGCGGTGGGTCGCGGGTTCGGCGCGCCGGCCGACCGAGACCGGCTGTGCCGGCAGCTCGGGCTGCTGCGGTGGCGGATCGACGTGGAGCTGTCGGCCATCGATCCGATCCTGACCCGCCCCGGGGTCGATCCGAACATCCAGCTGGTGCTGTTGTCCCAGCGGTTGAAGTTCCTCGGGCACTGGCTCGAGACGACGCACAAGTTCGGCGCCTTCGGCGTCTGCGCGCTCGGCCCGGAGGATGACGCCGCGTCGGCGCGGGTCGCCAACGAGCTCGTCCGCACCGTCGCCGCGCTCGACTCACTCGGCGTGTGGGCCGACGTGTCCGCGGTGCAGCAGAACCGCGCGCTCGACCCGATCCGGAAGAACGGCGCGCGCCAGGTGTACCTCGACCTGGTCGGTGACTCGGCCCACGCGGTGCACGGGATCGATCTGGCTACCGGCGTCGCGAGCGTCGCGTACTAGGCCGGCGGTACAAGGAGGGTACTCCGCCGCGCAGGGTGTTGATGTGACCGGTGGAGCGGTCTATGGTAGGCACGTCCTCTCCGGTTCGGGAACCGTTCCCCGAACCCGTTGTCTCGGATCGTCGTCCGACTCCATCGGCTCCTCCGCGAACCCGCCGCTATCGTGACCCGGGAAGTTCATGGCGCAAGCGAATCGTCAGGCCAAGGTCCTCCGCATCGGCATCATCCAGGACGGGAAGATCGTCCAGGAGCGCCAGATCAGAGCGGGGGATCCCGTCACGATCGGTGAGTCTACGAAGTGCACGTTCGTGCTGCCGAAGACCCACCTCCGCCCGTCCGAGTTCGTGCTGTTCAAGCCCACCCCGAAGGGGTACCAGCTCCAGTTCACGTCGGAGATGGCCGGCAAGATCTCCGGCAGCTCGTCGAGCTCCCCGGCGAGCAGCGGTTCGGCGGTCAGCTCACTGAAGAAGGTGTTCGACGATCCCTCCACGGTGAAGAAGGACGGGGTCGCGACCCTGCTCCTCACCGACCAGGAT
>JBEBJC010001471.1:0-1650 GCA_040080105.1 Myxococcota bacterium | reverse complement strand
CCGTCCCCGTGGCCACGCTGAACAATCCCGCTCCTGCCGCCTCCGACCAGTTCGGCCGCTCCGTGGCGCTTGATGGCACCCGCGTGGCCGTGGGTGCGTGGTTTGATGACAGCGCTGCTGACAATGCCGGCACTGCCTATGTCTATGATCTCTTTTCCCTGACTCCCACCGTCCCGATCCTCACCCTGAATCACCCGGAGCCGGGAGCGGATGCTTACTTCGGTGTTTCTATCGGCGTTTCCGGCACACTTGTGGCAGTAGGTGCACACGAAAGTGTGATGACCGGGGGAAAGTTTGGCAGCGTTCATGTCTTCGACACGCAGAGTCTCACGCCGAACGATCCGGTTAATATCATCGGGAATCCCAGCTCCGGGAGTGATGGCTTCGGTTACACACTGGCCTTGTCCGGCACACGATTGGTCGTGGGGGCTTTTGTGGATGGCACTGGAGCCAGTGCCGCTGGCTCTGCTTATGTCTATACGTTGAGCGGCAGCAAGCCAGCCCCCTCACACACGATCAATAACCCGGCTCCCGCAGTGCAGGATCGCTTCGGTATTGCCGTAGCCGTCTCTGGTGACCGTGTGCTTGTTGGCGCGAACCATGATGACACCGCCGGCACCGACGCTGGCTCGGGCTACCTCTACGACCTGCTCTCCGCCACGCCCACACTGCCCGCGCTGAGTGTCACGGCTCCGGGGGCGGCGGTGGCGGTCGCTTCGGCGGGGTGCGCAGCGCGAGGTCCACCCCGGCCGACCACGCCGGGCCCGCGCGGCGAGCCGGCTGCGCGTACACATCGAGCGCCGCGCCGAACACCACCGGCCCCGCCAGGACCTGGAGCCGTCCGCCGCCGCCGAGGAACACGTCGAGGCGCGCCGACGTGCCCGTCTCTCCCTCGACCTTCACCCGGTTCCACTGGTCGCGCAGCAGCAGCGCCGGCCCGCCGCCGACCGAGAACGACCGCGACACGATCCACTCGCCCAACACCGGCGTGCGCAGCTGGGCCGACCCCCCCACGGTGGGCAGGTAGAACAGGTCCAGGCCCGGGGCGGTGGCGAGGTCGAACGTGTCCGAGTGGTGGAACCGGTACCGCACGTCTCCGCCCGCGCCGACCAAGTACGCGCGCATCCCCACGTCGACGTCCTCGTCGACCCCGACCCGCGCCGCCAGCTCGAGCTGCGGCAGGAACGCGAGCTCGGACGTGAGCGGGTTGTTCCCGTGCTGCACCGACGCGGCCACCCCGACCTGGACCTCACCCGGGTCGAGGGTCCGCGCGCCGTGGAGGGTGGCGAGGGAGGAGCAGCCGGCCGACCCGAGCAGCGCGAGCCACCTCAAAACGCCACCCCCAAGCCGAGCGCGGTGTCGTAGTCTACCGAGCCGGTGGCGTGCACCGCCCCGCCGACCCGGAACTGCCAGCCCACACCGCCGGCGAGCGGCCCGTCGAGGGCGAGCCGACCCGCCACCGCCCCCGACGGAGCGGTGTCGGTCACGTCCGCCCCGGCGTACTGGACCCGCGATCGGGTCACGATCAGCGCCGGCCCGAGGCCGAGGTGGAACGTCGTCGCGTGGGTGCCGAGCGCGAGCTCGCCGAACGCCGCGGCTCGCCCAGCCACCCGCGACATCCGGTACACCGATTCGCCCTCGACGTACGGA
>JBEBJC010000341.1:0-8066 GCA_040080105.1 Myxococcota bacterium | reverse complement strand
GTCCTGCACCGCGATCGCCGCCACCGGCCCGTCGAACCCGTCGAGCCCGCCGGTGACCTGCATCGTGGTCTTGCCCCCCTCGCGCGACCAGCTCTGCTCGAGGTACGCGCCCCAGCCATGGTCGAGCCACGACCCGCGCAGATCACCGCCGGACCACGCCAGCGGGCCGTCCCACGCGAGGTCGCCCACCAGCCCGAGGTACCGCCGCTCACCGTCGGGCAGCGGCCGGTACAGCTCGTCGAGGTACACGTACCCGGCGAGCGAGAACCCCTCGGGCGACGTGAGCCGGCCTTCGAGCAGCACCTCGTCGTAGTGGTACTGGGTGAGGTCGCCGCGCTCGCCGGCCGGGTCCCAGTACAAGTACTCTTCGGCGTACCCGTCGATCGCGCCGCCGGACGCGAGGTCACACCGCCCGTCTTCCTGGAACCACCCGAAGTACCGGGTCAGGTACCCGGGCCCGTCGAACGTCTCGAGGTACGGCGGGCACGGCGCTCCGGGCTCGACCGCCGCGGTGATCGACAGGAACGCGTCGAGCGCCGGCCGGATCGGCAACCTGAGCAAGGTCGGGAGCTGTTCCCGCAGCGCCGACTCCACCTCGGCGGCGGAGGGCGGCGGGGTGGGCGCGTCGGACGGCTCGGGGTCGGCGCGGCAGGCGAGCACCACCAACCACATCGCTGCTCCTGGTCGGGCCAGTGTACCCGGCCTCAGTCCGGGTCGCGCGGGGCCAGCGGGCGAGGCGGGAGCAGCTCCGGCTCGGTCTCGATCTTCTGCGCCAGGAAGATCGCCGCGTCGAGCTTGAAGAAGCTCCGCTTCCGGTAGAACGCCAGCGCCTGGTCGTTGTTCTCCGCCACCTCGAGCACGAGGTGGGTGCAGCCGCGCAGGCGCGCGAGGTGCTGCAGCTGTTCGAGCATGAACGAGCCTACGCCGCGCCCTTGGTAGTTCGGGTGGCTGGCGAGCTCCTCCACGAACATCGGCCGCATGTCGCGCGCGTCGAAGTACCGGGGGTTGATCCAGTTGTCGGACCCGACCGCCTCCGACGCGACCTCGGCGTAGCCGACGATCACGGACCCGACCTCGAACAGCAGCTGCTCGATGTCGTCGTCGTCGTAGTTCTCGGCGAACCTCTGCTTGCTCCGGGGCCGTTGCGACTCGACCGTCTTCTGGTTCACGTCGCGGAACACCAGCTTGAGGAACTCCCACACCCGGTTGATGTCGCGCCGGTGCATCCGGCGGACCCGCAGGGTGTCCGGCACGACCTCGACCGGCGGCGCGTCCGGGTCGGCAGCGGCGGGCGCTGGGGCGTCGGGGTCGGCGCGGCGACGGCGTCGGGGCCGCGGGATCGGGTCGGGGCGCTTCGGCATCGCGCGATGGTATCTCGTCGCCCCGCGCCGCTCACCCGAGGGTCGCCCGGCGGAGCAGCGGCACCGCGCCCCAACACAGCGCGGTGCTCGCCGCCCCGATCGCCACCAGCCCGTGGAACGCCGTCGTGGGCGAGCCGGTGTGCTCGACCAGCGTGTCGAACCCGAGCCCGCCGGCCCAGATCGACAGCGAGCCGCCGGTGTTCGCCACCGCCATCAACACCGCGAACGTGGTCGCCGCCGCCGCCGGCGGGCAGGTCCGCGCCGCCAGGTCGAGGGTGACCAGCGACGAGAGCTGGTAGGTCAGGCCGAACACGAACGCCACCGCCATCCCCGACCGCGGGCCCACCAGGAACATGAACGCGAGCGTCGACGCGATCTGCAGCGCGATCGACAGGTGGATCCACACCCCGAACGGCACCCGACGGCACGCCACCGCGTACACCCCACACGCGAGCAGCGCGGCGCCGGACTGCACCGACATCATGCCGCCGTAGAACGACTCGGACAGGCCCAGCGACTCGGTGACGTACAGCTGCAGCACGTTGAACGTGAACGGGTTGAAGTTCCACAGCAGCTGGAACAGGGCGACGCCCACCAGCGTCCACCCGCGCCCGGTGCGGCGGAGCTCGGCGGCCGCGGTGCGGAGGTTGTCGGACGGGCGCTCCCGGTGCCTCGGCTCGCGCACCGCGAGCGCCGCGAGCGCGAACGAGCCCACGCCGAGCGCGGCGCACACCACCCACGTCGTGGACAGGCCGCCGCGCTCGGCCAACCACCCGCCCGCCACGCCCGCGAGCATCGCGGCGGCGGAGTTCGCCCCCCACTGCACCGACTGGATCGGCCCGGTGAGCCCGCGCGACTGCCCGTACTCGACCGCGACGGCGTCCACCACCACGTCGGTGGTCGCGATCGCAACCCCGATCCCGCCCAGCACCAGCGCGTGGACCCCGACCGTGTCCGACCGGAGCCCCGCGAGCGCGAGCGCGGCGAACCCCAGGGCGAACGCGGCGGTCGACAGCAGCAGGTACGACCGGCGGTGGGTGCCGAACAGCGGGAGGAAGTCGCTCGCGAACCCGAACACCGGCTTGAACGACCACGCGAGCCCGATGCCGCCGAAGAACGCGCCCACCTGGGTCGCGTCGAGCCCGGACGACCGCAGCCCGGTCTGGAGCGGCTGGCTCGGCAGGCACGCGGTGGGCTCGACCACGCCCTGCACGAAGTACAGGCCGCCGAACAGCGCCATCGCCAACCACCGCTCGGTGCGGCCACCCCTCGCGCGAGCCCCACCGGTCACGGGGCTTCGGCCGCCTTCCGAAGATCTGCGGCGAACTTCTCGAACTCGGGACCGAAGTCCGGGAGCTTGTCGACGTACCCGAGCACGCCGAGCTGGGCCCGCACCTGGTCGGCCCCCCCTCGCGCCCTGCACCACTCGACCCGGGCCACCATCTGCTCGCGCGCCTCCTCGTACCGCCCGATCCTCACCAGCAGCGCGGCCCGCGCTTGGACGTGCTGGAGCAACGGGTCGTCCTCCGGGGAGCCGAGGCCGGCGGCGAACGTGTCGACCTCGGCCAGCGCGCGCTCTCGGTCGGCGCCCCACGCGTCGACGTGGACCAGGATGTTCAACGCGCGGGCCCGCTCGGCAGGTGATCCCGGGCCGTCGTACACCGCCCGCGCGTCGGCGGTCGTCGCCGCGATCTGCCCGAGGTGAGCCTGCGCGATCGCTCGGTGCAACAGCAGCTGCGGCCCTGCGCCGCCGGCCGCCGGAAGCACCCGCGCGATCAGGGACAACGCCCGCTCGGGAGGCCCGGCGTTCGCGTAGTGGGCGACCACCGGAGCGCAGCAGCGCGGGGCGAGCTCACCCACCACCGGCACCCGCTCGGACGTCACCACCAGGTTCGCCTCCTCGGCCCGGATCCGCGCCGGGTCGGGAGCGGCATCGACCCACGCCGCGAAGTGGGCGGCGTGCCGGCGCCATGCGGCGTCGCGGTCGACCAGCTCCGACTCGGCGAACGCGCGGACCGGCAACGACACCGACCAGCGGGACGCGCCGTCCCGGTGGACCAGGTGGTGGCGCATCAGCCGCTCCAACACGTCGGGGGCGAACTCCGCCACCAGCGCCTGCGCGGCGTCGAGATCGAACCCGCCGCGACACACCGACAGCGACGACAGCGCGGCGCGATCGGCGTCGGACAGCTGGTCCCACGACCACGCCACCGCGCGCCGAGCCGAGCCGTGCCTCCCCTCCCCCCCAGCGAGGGTGTCGAGCGGACGCGAGGTGAGCAGCCGGAGCACGTCGTCGATCCCGAGCGTGCCGAGCCGACCCGCGCAGAGCTCGATCGCCAGCGGTAGGCCGCCCACCTCGCGCACCAGCGCCGCCGCCCTCCCATCCGCCGGGCTGTCGGGGGCGAGCGCGACCAACAGCGCCACCCCGTGTTCGAGGGACAGCGGGGCCAACTCCACCCGGTGCTCGTGGGCGCACCCGAGCCGGATCCGACTCGTGACCACCACCGCGAGGGCCGGCGCAAGTTCGAGCCACCGATCGAGCGCCGCAGCGAGCGGTTCGGCGAGGGCCTCCCCCTCGTCGAACACCAGCAGGGGCACCTCCGCCGCCGCGAGCGCGTTGCCGAGCCGGTCGACCGGATCCCGTCCGAGGCCGATCCCCAACGTCCCCGCGATCCGGGAGCACGCGGCGAACCAGTCGTCACACCGCGCGAGGTCGATCACCGGGGCTCGGTCCGGGCCGAGCCACGCCGCCACCAGCGCGGACTTGCCCACCCCCGCCTCGCCACACACGGTGATCCGGCGATGGTCCTGCCGGGCCTGATCGAGGGCTTCGAGCTCGGCCGTCCGACCCACGAACAGGGGACGCCCGCTCGAGCCCGGGTCGTACAGCACCCCTCGGCTCACCCGGCGCAGCCACCGCGGGCGCTTCGGGTCGGGCTCGAGCTTCCCCACCAGCCGGCGCCAGGTGAAGTACGGCGCGTCGCTCTGCACGGTCGGCGCGTAGCCCCACACCTCGGTGAGCAGCACGCGATCGGGCACCGGGACCCCCGGGCGGGCGCCGAGCCACGACAGGAGGCGGGCTTCGGTCGGGGTGAGGTGGACCTCGACCCCTCCGGCGATCGCCAGCTGTCGATCGGTGTGCACCCACCACGGCCCGACGCGCATCCGCCGCGAAGTATCCCGACGCTCGGCGCGCGGCCGTCCCTGCGGTACCCTGTGCGGATGAAGCGCCCGAACGTCGAGCCGCCGGGTCGGTCCAGGCGGAACCTGTGGATCACCGCGATCCTCGGCGCGACCACCACCTTCGGCGCGCCCGTGGTGGTGGCGGCGCTGCTGGTCGCGTCGTTCCGCCACGTGGCGACGGTCCCGCCGGAGCACAAGGCGGCAGTGCTGAGCGACGCGATCCAGGGGTCGATGGTGGCCGGCGGGGCATGGTTCGTGGGGGGGTGCGCCGTGTTGGTGGGGTGGCTGGTGGTGAGCCGCCGCGCGCGAGGGTGACCGAGAGGATACGTCGGCCCGATGTCCACCTGGCCCCTGCTCCTCTGGTCGTGCGCCACCTCCGAGGTGTGCGACAACCGCTACGACGACGACGGCAACGGCTGGGTCGACTGCGCCGATCCCGGCTGCGCGCGGCACTGCGACAGCGACGGCGACGGGTGGCGCGACGAGGGGTACCGCGGCTCCGACTGCGACGACACCAACCCCGCCGTCCACCCCGGCGCGCCCGAGGTGTGTGACGGGCTCGACGACGACTGCGACGGGCTCGATGACCTGTCCGACGACGACGTCGACGCGGAGCGGATCACTGCGTACATCGACGAGGACGGCGACGGCTGGGGCAAGGCCGAGGCGCGGGTGTGCCCCGGCACCCCCGGGTACGCCGACGCGCAGGGGGACTGCGACCGCGACGACCCTGCGGTGCACCCCGGCGCGCCCGAGCTGTGTGACGGCCTCGACAACAACTGCGACGGGCTCGTCGACGGCGCCGACCCCCTCCACGTGCCGACCCCGGTGTTCCTCGACCGCGACGGCGACGGGTTCGGCGACCCGCGCACCGCCATCCTCGGGTGCCTCACCGACGGGTGGGTGCTGCAGCCCGGCGACTGCGACGACACCCACGCCTCGGTGTACGCCGGCGCGCCCGAGAGCTGCGACGGGCTCGACTCCGACTGCGACGGGGAGCTCGGACCGGGCGAGGCCGACGGCGACGGCGACGGCGACCCGGTGTGCTCCGACTGCGACGACGCCGACCCCGCGCGCTCGTGGAACTTCGACGAGCGGTGTGGCCCGGTCGCGATCGACGACGACTGCGACGGCCTGGTCGACTTCGCCGACCCGAACCTGAACGGCTACACCTGCGGCGTGTGCCCGCCGCCGGTGTTCCAGCAGTACGAGGCCACCCCGATCCACTCCGAGACGTGGAACCCGTGCCTGCTCGACCCGGAGACGACCGCGAGCTGCTCCGACGACCCGGAGGACCCCGACACCCACCAGAGCGGCAGCCGCCTGCACCGCCTGTCGTGGCGGACCGACCAGGGGTACTGGCGCGACGAGCTGCTGTTGTTCCTGCCGCCCGGACCGGGCCGGTCGAACAACAAGCTCCGGGTGTGGGCCGCGTACGCTGGGTACCGGGTGATCTCCCTCGGCTACCCCAACGACGACGTGCTCGAGTTCAAGTGCTCGGGCCAGCCCGACATCTGCTTCCGCGACGCGATGTACGAGACGACCTACGGCGACGACCTGTCGTCGTGGGTCGACGTGTCGTACGCCGACTCGATCGACCGGCGGCTCGAGGTGCTGCTCGCGCACCTCGCGGTCGCGCAGCCGGACCTCGCGTTCGGGCAGTACCTGCTGCCCGACGGTCGGGTGGACTGGTCGAAGATCGTGGTCGCCGGCTGGTCTGGCGGAGGGGCCCAGGCCGCGTTCATCGCGCACTACGAGCCGGTGCAGTCGGTGGTGATGATGTCGGCGCCCAAAGACCACCGCGAAGAGCCGATGGCGCCGGTGGACTGGGTCGCCGCGCCGTCGGTCACGCCGGGCTGCGCGATGTTGTCGACCTGGCACGTCGACGAGCCGTTCAGCGCCCCACCGGAGGAGATCCTCGGCCGGGCGTGGGACATCCTGGGGTTGCCCGAGACCACGTTCGACCTCGACGAGCACCCCGGAGAGGTCCCGCCACTCGGCACCCACCGCGTGTCGCAGTCGCTGTCGCAGGACCTGCTCCCGCCGTTCGGCTGCTCCGCCCACAGCGCGGTCGGCGACGATCAGTGTCTGCGGGACGACCTGTTCCCCGGGTACGTGTACCTGTACTGCGAGGCGGCGCGGCTCGACCCGACCTGCGAGTGAGCCGCCGGCTCCTCACGGCAGCACGACCCGGTCGCCCACCTCGATCAGGTGAGGGTTCGGGAACCGCTCGCGGTTCAGCTCCCACAGCCGGGGCCACTGGTCGACCGACCCGAGCTCGGCCGCCGCGATCCCCGACAACGTCTCGCCCGCCACCACTACGTGCACCCGCGCCCCCTTCGGCGGCTCCACCGCGAGCCCGCCCTTCAGGTAGGTCTTCACCGCCTCGGCGTACGCGGGAGACGCACGCCAGTCGCGGATCGTCGCGTTGACCACCGCGAGCAGCTCCGGCTCGGCGGCGCGCACGCCCACCGCGTAGGCGCTGTCGGTGAGGTTGTACTGGGCGATCCGCACCGAGCCCTTGCGCGAAGGGTTGGCGGTGGTCCACACGTTGAGCTCCGCCACCGTGTACGGGTAGTCGTACAGGAACGCGTCGAACCGCCCGGACACGAGCTGGTCCCAGTACCCGTCCTCGAGCCGCACCAGTTCGGTGTACCCCTTCACCAGGCGCTGCACGTCCTCCGCCGCCGCGTCGTCGTCGAAGATCCCGATCTTCTTCCCAAACAGGTCGGCGGTGGTGTGGACCGCCGAACCGGCCGGGACCACCAGGCACAGCCCATACTCGAGGTACGGGTCGGAGAACGTGACGCCGGCGGCCTCGGTGGGCGAGTACCCCGAGATCAGCACGTCGACCGAGTCGGGTTCGCGCAGCAGGTCCTCGAGCCCGGAGTACTTCGCGTGCACGACCCGGAGGTCGGTGACGCCGACCGCGGCCGCGATTTGGCGGGCGAGCGCCACGTCGAACCCGTCCGGTTGGCCGTCGGGGCTCGGGAAGTACATCGGCGGCGTGCCGGTGAACGGGGGCTCGCCGGAGTCCATCGCCACCCGCAACACGCGGTTCGCCCGGATCCGATCGATCGCCGCCGCGCCCGACGGCGCGGCGGGGGCCTGCACCGGCGCCGGTTCGGCCTCGGGGCCGCCCGGGGTCGACGGCCCCGACGGGAGAGGAGAGGGTGACGGAGACGCAGCCAGGAACGCCCCGACGCCGCCGATCCCACACACCGCCCCCAGGAACACGACCAGCAGGCACCCTCGCATCAGGTTGCTGCTCCCACCCGACGCCGTTCGTTCGCTCACTGGACCTCCCGCAACGTGTTCGCGGCCGATTGTTCGAGGATGTGCATCCGCTCGCGGAGGGCGCGCACCTCCGACGCGGCGTCGGTCGGCGCCGCGTCGGTCGGATCCGACAGGCCGAGGCGCGCGAGCCGGGCGTCGAGCTCCCCGAGCTCGGCCTCCACCGCCAGCAGCTCGGCGGTGACCCGCTCGCCCAGCACCCGCAGCTCGTCGAACGTGGCCAGCTGG